>JAHWJQ010000009.1 GCA_019348305.1 Actinomycetota bacterium | reverse complement strand
CGATCTCGGCGTGGGGGATGTCGTCGCAGACGATGAAGCCGGCGAGCGGCGGGTTGGAGCCGGTGCGCCTCGGCCACGCCGATGTCCGGACGACGCTCGCTCTCTACACCAGAGCGACCGACAGCTCAGACCAAGCGGCAGCCCGTGCTCTCGACGCTCACTTCCTCCGTCGGCAGCCAAGAGGGAGCGACCCGTCTGCCCCGCAGATCGGGTGAAGACACCGCTCGGGAGGCCCACCACGGAGCGTGATGTGGGATGGATGTGGGATGGTTCGCCTCCCGGTAGGAAAAGGGCGGTGCACTCCGACCCTCGCAAGCTCGTCACCAGCGCCTTTACCAGTCGGGAAGGCGGGATTCGAACCCGCGGCCTCAGCGTCCCGAAGGCCACGGGGCGGATGGACGTGGACGGCTGCGGATCAAAGGTGCTGGTGAGAGGCGGTGGCGGTCGAACTCGGACGGCGACGAACGGCCGCGGATGTTGGATGAATGTTGGATGCTCCCGTCTCCTGACGCCCCAAACGATCCAGTTGTTCCCGGGGGACTCGTTGCGCTCACGTCCAGCATTCGATTGCTTGTCCTCGGGCACCATGCCGTTGAAGAACGCCTTGCGCAACTGGCCGGTGAAGATCCGCTGTCGACAAAGGCATGGTCAGCAGCGTTGTTGTCCTCCTGAGCCGCTGCACCCGTGGTGCCACTGGCCGCCCGGTCGTAGGCGTGCGGCGAGACCCCGACACAGACACCGGAAACGTCCCACCGAGCAGCACGAGCGCAACTACGAACGGGATCGTCCACAGGCAAGACGCCAATCGCCTGGTGCACGCCCCTGACGTCGTCACGTCTCCCGACGAAGCCGAAGTCGACCGGAGTCCGCGGCCATCGTGAGACATGTGATCGCGACGTACTCGGCCGAAGGCGGGTCGGCATACGACTCGTCACCCGACAGCCAGTCGAACAGGCCGATCTCTTCAGCCTGGTCGACTGCCTCAACCATCTGTCTCAGGTCGTTGATCGAGGCCCTCCTCACCAGGGCTTCCCTTTCAACGTCGTCGCCGACGCCCCAGGTCTCTGCGAGAGGGAGCAGATGGATCAGCGCAGGCGGCACGTGGGTTTCGCTCATCGTCCACCTCCGAGACCGTCGACGTATCGGTTCCACTGAACGAAGTAGTCATCGACAGTCGATGCAGCTGTGCCGGCCGCCGCGAACTGGTCCTCGGCAAGCCGCCAGATGGAGCCAGGCGATACACCCGCCCAGTCGATCTCTCGAACGGGAACGCCCTGCCTGGTTGCGATCTCCGACCGCCATCGGTTCAAGACACCTCGAGTGGCGTTGTGGCCCGGCGAGGGCATCAGGACGGCAGGGGCATCAGCGGCTCCATAGCCGGCCACATTCGCTTCCGCAGCGGGTGGCGCTCCAGGGCAACCGCCTGCCCAGACGGAGTTAACGCCGTGGTGGGATTCCATTCCAGCTGGTCGCGGGCGTGGCATCGACCCATGTCGACCGACCACTGCCGTGTTTGGGGCAGAGCCACCCTGCTGGGAACTCCCTTGGATGTTGACGCTGCCACGTGAAGCGATTCACTGACTGTCAGTTCCAGAAGGGACCAGGCGAGCCATGTGCGACGAACTCTTCCAGTCCACCGAGGAATTCTTCGAGGAAGTCATCGAAGTCGTTGCTAACAATAAGCGCGCTGGGGTCGGCCGAAGCAATCATTCGATATGTGCCGCCTTCGATTAGCGATGGAGGAAGACGATAGACCGGAGATCCGGACGATGTTGGGACCACAAAGAGAGCGCCTCCACCGTCGGATCCGAAGACCAAGATCTCCTCTTCTCGGGAGCTGACGTCCATCGAGCGCGGTTCACTCGCCTGATGAATCGAAACAATCCAGGAAGGCGGGCCAATGAAGTAACCATTCCAGAAATCGGGTAAGTGGATCTCAGAAAAGTAGTTGAAGAAGTTCAAGATGGCCATCGGGAGTGCGCCTTCGCCGAACTCAGCCACAAGCGCAACCGATGACTCTTCGGCAGTGGAAAGCGAAACCCGATTCGATCCAGGGGGATAGCCCATCCTCTCTTCGAAGTCTGAGACGAACGACGAGACGAGGGTCGACAGCCGGCTGTGAAATCTACTGAAGTCGCTCATCGCCGCCACCAGTAGCCCTCAAAATCAACATCGATCCGCTCCGCAAAGGCTTCGATCTCTGCTCGACTCGCGTTCGGATTCGAGCGAGCGAAGTCACCCCAACGCTGCGTAACCTGATTGTGGATATTCTGTACGCCCGTACCGGCTCTGTTGCCTGGGACGCCGAGGATATTGTCCGGTGCGTCAAAATGGAAATCAGCGAAGTCCATGCGGTCACGATACATCTGTGGGATCCGGTGATGTGCGTCCCAGTTGTCGGGAAGGCGAGGCTGACGTTGCTTCGCAAGGTTGGCGTTGTAGCGGCCTCGGAAGTTCCCTGCCGGAATGGATGGCGCTTCTGGGGCAATGAGTTCGACGCCCAGGCGCGCGTTCGTGCGCGCGACGTTGGTGAGGCCGTCGTAGGCGCGTCCATCACAAACATCGGGGCGCTGTAGCGGCGATCGTCCCTGGTCAGCGGTCTCATGGCTGAAGTTGCAGAGAGCAGAGGACCCAGGCGCCGCGGTGCCGTCGTAGGCGTGGGCACGGTGAATAGGGCGACGGCCCACAGAACCGCGGCGAGGAGGGCTCCGAGTAGGCGGAGCCGGTTCACGGGCGGCGCCGGGTCATGAGCCGGAGGCGAGCAGTCGGAGCGATCAGGCCGGCGGGATCTGCGGCGAGGTCTTCCAGCACCGTGGCCGCTTCGGTCACGTTGGCGTCGAGTAGGTGCGACGCCGCTGCGAACCGAACCTCAGGGTCGGCGTCGACCAAGAGCGGCTTCAGCAACTCAACTTCGCGACCTTCGCTCGTCCACTCCCGGACAATCGCGTCGCCCTTTTCAGTCTCCTCGTTCGCGCCATCGGTGTCGCCGGACTGCACGCAAACCCAGTAGGCCAGTGCTGCATCACGGAACCGGGTCCTGGCGGTCGCGAGATCGCGCATCAGAGTGACCCCCCCATCGCACGTCGGATGACATCAAGCCCGAAGTCGTACTGCTGCTCAAACGGCATCCCGTTGAGGGTGTTCCGAACGGTGGTCGAGAAGCCCGGCGGCCTCGACGAGTAGAAGGCGCTGATTCGGTCGTGCACATCGCCGGTCAGCCGGATGAGGTTGTCCGTCGAGTTGACCCTCGAGACCGAGAAGCCGCTCCGGGCCGCCGAGCACTGGCACTGCTCGACGATGTGGTGGATATCGCTCGTCGGGCTCGTGCCGAGGTCGGCCTGAGCCTTCCGGTACGACGGATAGCTCCGCACCTCGCCGATCTCGTCTGCGACGGTGCGCAGGCCGCCCGATGCCGTGTTTGGGGCAACACGTGACCCCACCACGAGATCAGCAGCGCCGGTCGTAGTCCGCCGACCCTCACCAGCCAGAACGTCCTCGGATGCCGCGACGACCGGGCCGGCGAGCAGCTCGTGGGCCGCGACGCGTGTTCCAGCGACCTGACCGCGCGAGCTTGACGCGTGCGCGTCAACGCCGACGCCGACCCCGACGACAACGGCGAGGACCGCGACGACGAGCGCGACGAGCAGCCGGCGATGCTGCTGGTGCTGCTCGACGCCAGAGGTCACGCCGTCCAGTGTCGCCGCTCGACGGCGGCGGCGGGTGACTTCGGGTCGGCGGTGGCCTGCGGCCGGCCAGCAACGAAAGAAGAAGCTCGCCGAGGCTGGCTCTCGCTGTTTGCGCTTGTTTGCGCTCGATCGACCCTCACCGCCGCTGTCGACGTCGGGCCCGGCCCTTCCTTTCGCCGCCGGGTTGCCCGGCAGCTCGAGGTTGGCGGGGAGTCCCCCGCTCGGTTCGGGGGAGTCCCCCCGAGGCGCCCGCAGGGTGCCGTTCAGCGGCCGGCTCGGGGAGCTCGAGAAACGAAGCGGCATAGTCTGTGGACCACGACGTGAGGCCGCGCGACGGGTGAACGTGGCCGCGGACGAGACGGCACGCGGCGGCAGCATCCGGCAGGTGCAAGTGCGTCATCGTGCTGGGGGTGCTCGTCGACGACAACGGCCTGGTGGTCATCGAGGTCGACGTCGAGGACGTCGGGGTGCTCGCTCGTCGACCTGTCAGCGTGTGCTCGTCGACGACCGCCCGGGGAGGGCCTGAGCACCGCGTGCATAGTGTGTGAGCCCGCGGCGCCCCGCGCCGCGGCATCCCCCGGCACCCTCGCCGCCCACCCCGGCCGCACCCGTCCCGCCGACCCTCCGGCCGCTCCGCGCCGGCCTCGCCGCGCCCGTCCTCAGTGCCGCGTTCCGGCGCCCTCGGCCGTCCCGTCCCGCGTCCCGCCGGCGCCGCCCGCGGCCCGTGTCCCCGACCGTCGGACACGGGCTGTCGAGGGCGTCACGGGACGGCGGCGGGAGCGTCCCGGGGGTTCCCCGGAGGGGAACCTGCCAAGGTGTGTCCGGGGATTTCGGGGGGTTCGGCGGCTCGGTCCCGTGGCGTGACGGGACGGCGTGGGAGCGTCCCGTGAGGCTCGAACGGGACCGTCGTGAGGGCAGCCGGGACGGTCGTCGGCGGGGTCGGCGCCCGTGAGGGCGCCAGGTTGCCCGAAGGGAAACCTGCAAGTGTGTATCTGTCCGGATCGGTGGTCCTGGGGCGCAAACGTGAGCGCGAAACGTGAGTGGGCCGCGCTCACGAACGTGAGTGGCGCTGCCGGCGATGAGCGCCAGCGAGGGTGGGCTCAGCTCGGCCGGCCGGCGACGACCTGGCCGTTGCTGACCGCCACCTCGACGGTGTTGAACCGGGCGAGCAGGTTCTCGACGATGGCGGCGCGCAGGTCGGCGTCGTGGAGGAACAGCCCCTGGATGGTGAGCGCGATCACGAACCGCATCCGGGCCGGCTCCGCCTCGGTGCCGGCCAGCGCGAGGGTTGACGCCGGCGCGTAGGCGTTCGGGTCGCCCAGCTCGGCCAGCTCGAGGTCGGTGAGGTCGTGGGGGTCGCCGGTGGCTTCGCGGTGGGCGACGGTGACGGCGGCGAACAGCTCCCCGGCCCAGGCTCTGGCGCCGTCGACGGGGAGGGCCAGGTTGGCGTAGCCGCCGCCGGCGAGGGCGAGCTCGACGTCGAGGGTGCCGTTGTGGTTGTCGTAGCCGAGCGGGGCCTCGTCGACGTCGACGGGGAGACGCAGCTCCAGGGTCGCCGGCGGACGCGGTTCAGTCACCGACAGCTCGCCGGTGGTCGTGGTGGTCATGGTCTTGCTCCTCGATGTGAGGGTCATCGAGGGCGGCCGTGTCGCCGGCCGCCGAGCGGCCCGATCCCGAAGGCGGGCGGTTCTCTTCTTCGATCTCTTGATCCAAAACAGCAAGCAGCTCTTGAACCTCGGCATCGTCGTCGTGCCGGCTGGTGTTGCCGAGTGCCGGATGGTTCGGGGAGCGGTGCCGGGTGTTGGTGGCGCCGGGATGGCAGGCGGCGTGGATCGCTTGCAGCTGGCGGATCGACACCCTGGTGTAGATCTCGGTCGTCTCGAGCCGGACGTGGCCGAGGATGGCCTGGATGTAGCGGATGTCGGCGCCGCCTTCGAGCATGAGTGTCGCCATGGTGTGGCGGAACAGGTGACAGGCGCCGCTCTTGCCGAGCTGGGCGGCGTTGACGTGTCGTCGGGCGAGCTGGGTGAGCCGGCCGGGTGAGAAGGCGGTGCCGTCGGTGGTGAGGAACAGCACCCCGTCATCGGGTGTCGGTGCGAACTTCGGTCGGGCGTCGGCCAGGTAGCGGTCGATCCAGGCGATGGCCCGCTCGCCGATGGGGACCATGCGGTCCTTCTTGCCCTTGCCCTGGCGGACGAGCAGCGTGTGCCGTTCGGTGTCGAGGTCGAACAGCTCCAGGTGCGCCAGCTCCGCTCGGCGGATGCCGGTCGAGTAGAGGACCTCGAGCATGGCCCGGTCCCGCAGCCCGGTCGGCTCGGTGAGATCGGGTTGGGCGAGGACAGCTTCGACCTCCTCGATCGACAGCACGTGTTTGGGCAACCGGCGTTCGATCCGCGGGAGCTCGAGCTCCGACGCCGGGTTGTAGAGGATCCGGTTCTCCCGCGCCGCCCACTTGAAGAAGGCCCGGACCGGGACCAGGTAGGTGTGCTGGGAGCGGAACGTGAGGGGCTTGCCGTCGGGACGGCGGTAGTGGAACAGCCAACGCTGGTAGCCGTCGAGCACTGGCTTGGTCACCTCGGCCGGCCGGGTGATGCCCCGTTCGAGGAGCCAGCCGGCCAGGTAGCCGAGGAGCTTGTGGCGGTCGTCGATCGTCTTGTCGCTGAGGCCCCTGGTGCCCATCCACTCGCAGAACTCGCCGACCATGCGCGGGAACCCGAACGGGTCGAGCTGATCGCCCGGCACCTGCCGTGGCAAGCGTTCGCCGCGGCGGGGCATCAGCCCGCCCTCGCTTCCACTACGACCGTGTCGTTCTCATCCCCGGGAGCAGCGCGTTCTGCGTCGCTCGCGTCGCCGGTGACGTGGTTGTGGCCGCTGGCCTGCCCGTTCGTCCCGGCAACATCATCCCGACCGGCGGCCGACCACCCCCCGACCGGGCCCCGACCGGGGGCCGACCGAGCGCCGTTCGACCCCGACCGGCTGAGCTTGGTGGGGTCGGTGAGGCCGATCACGAACCGGCTGCCGTCGGCGCCTTCGCCGGCCCAGGCCAGCTCGTAGACGAACCCGGGACCGTGCTCGGCCCGATACGCCATGACGAGCTCGAGGTCGACGAGGCGGGCGAGGTGGACCTTGAGCTGCGTGTCGCCCCACCCGAGGTGCTCGCGCAGCTCCCGGCGGGAGAACCGCACCAGGGCCCGGTCGACGCCATCGTTCGCGGCGCGCTCGGCGACGTGCGCGTCCAACGCGTCGAGGAGGCGGCGGGTGCCGGGCGGCAGCTCGTCGAGTGACCGGCCCAACACCTCGGCGGCGAGCCGGTTGGCCAGCGCCACGTCGGATGGCTCGACCTCGATGAACGATACGACCCGCCCGTCGTGCGTCAACGACCGGCGCGGCCGTTGGTGCTGGTGCAGCAGGGCGATCGAGCGGATCAGCGTCAGATACTTGGGATGGTCACGACGCGTTCGGGTGCGCCCGTCGGCGAAGGAGAGCTGCTCGGCGAACGGGTTCACGACCAGCACCGGCGCGAGGAGGCGCTGGGCGTCCTGATGCAGCTTCGTCACGTCGTCGCGTGCTTGTGCGGCGAGGAGGCCGTCGATGGTCTGAGCGCGGCGCTGGCGGTCGTGGATCGCCTTGGTCTGGGCGCGTTCCTCGTCGACGGACAGCACGATGCAGCGGTTCAACAGCTCCTCGTCGACGTCGACCGCGGTCGTGGTCAGCAGGATCGCCGTAGGTCCTTTGACCGAGTAGGTGTGGGTGACGAGCCGACCCGAGGTCGTGTCCTTGCCCGTCGACGCGATGCTCAGCTCGCCCTCGGACTGCAGCAGCTTGAGCGCATAGGCGGCGCGCTCGGCGCCCTCCTCCTCGGCGACGGCCAGCACCTTGTGGGCCAGGTCGGCCTCGCCCATGTAGAAGAGCGACTGGCCGGTCATGGCCGAGAACTTCACCCGCTCCTCCGCGGGGACGAACGCCAGCACCGCGTCCATCAACGCGCTCTTCCCCGCCGCCGAGGTCGATTGGACGATCACCGCCAACGGCCGATCCAGCATGCGCGACACCGCGGCGAGGTAGCCGACGAGGCAGTTGGTGGCCTCGCCGACGATCCCGACCCGCTCGAAGTCGGCGACGATCCGCTCGACGAGGTCCGGCGCGCGCAGCAGCTCGAGCGCGGCCGCCTGCTCCGCCTCCGACAGCACGACCGGTTGCTCGGTCGGTGCTTGCGCGGTGCTGACCACCTCCTCGGCCACGCGCTCGCAGGCGAGGAGGACGCGGCCGAGGTCGTGCTTGATCACGTCCTCGCCGGCGTGCAGCTCCTCGGCGGCCTGCTTCACAAACACGGTGCGCGCCCGGGCCGAGTAGAGGTCGAGGGTGTCGACGTGGAAGCGGTCGCCGCGGCCGTCGTGGCGGGCGACCAGCACGTTGAGGCGCAGCAGATCGAAGCTCGACACCTTGCTCAGGCCGCGGACCCGCCAGCGGCGATCGCCGAGCGCGACGCGCAGCTCGTCGCCGTCGACCACCGGCGCCACGTCCTCTGGCAGCGCCGGGGTGGGTGACATCAGCGCCGGCGGCAGCGGCCCAGCAGCGAAAGAAGAAGCCTCGTCGTCGACATCGACGTCGGGCTCGTCCTGGCGCTCGTCGCCATCGGCCGGCGGCGCGACCGACGTCACGGTGCGCCGGCTCGGCGCGGGGCCGGTGCCCATCCACGCCGCGTTGCGGATCAGCTGGCCGAGCGCGTCGGTCGGGTTCTTCGCGCCGCACGCCACGTCGTTCGCGTCGGCGCCGGCGGGGAACTGCACCCGGAAGCACTCGACGCCTTCGGCCGTCAACGACTTGGCGAGCTTCTTGGCGGCGCGGTCGCCGGCGTCGTCGGCGTCGAAGGCGAGCAGCACCCGGCGCACGTCGTTGGCGCGCAGCGCGTCGAGCAGCTCGGCGGTGATGCCCTCGGTGCCGTAGGCGGCGGTCACATGCCGGAACCCCGCGCACCACAACGTCAACGCGTC
Organism: Actinomycetota bacterium; assembly: GCA_019348305.1. Next base: position 13,124 of record JAHWJQ010000009.1, on the reverse strand, counting down.
GATCAGAGACTCGCAGATGATGAGCTCGTCGGTCGCGGCGAATGCCTCGAGGTTGAACACCCCGGCATGGGGACCGGGCAGGTAGAGGTGCAGCGGTGTTCCCGCGCGCAGCTTGTCACCCACCTTGCGGCCGTAGACCTCGCGCACCACCCCGTCGTTGATCACCGGGACCACCAGCGACCCGGCGAAGTGCTCGTGCCCCGACGGCCGCAACACACCGAGCCGTTGCAGCCGACCGCGGATGTCGGCGCCGGCCTGGCGGTTCTTCTGCGGGAGCCGGTAGCCGAGCGTGCGGTTCGCGAACCCGAGCCGGAACCGCTCCACCGCCTCCCGGTGCGCGATGCGGCGGCGCTCGAGGAACCCGATCGCGTCGGGGCTCTCGCGAAGAGTCTGGTGGTAGAAGCCGACCACCTCGCCCAGCAGCTCGCGGTCCTCGACGCTCACGTCGAACGGCACGCTGAGCTTCGGCACGCTCGTCCGCTTCGGCGCCGGCCCATCGGCGCTCGACGTCGGCGCGCCGTTGCGCAGCAGCTCCACCGCGTGCCGGAAGCTCACGCCCTCGGCCCGCATCACCCAATCGATCACCGACCCGCCCGCCGCACACGCGCCCATGCAGTGCCACAGGTTCTTCGCCGGCGAGATCACCAGGCTCGGCTCGCGGTCGTCGTGGAACGGGCAGAGCCCGATCAGGTCCCGGCCGTGGCGGCGCAGCGCGATCCCACGGGCCTCGGCGAGGCGCTCGACGGCGACCTCGGCCTTCAGCCGCTCGATCTCAGCGTCGGGGATCCGGGCCAACAGCGCTCTCCGTCAAGTAGATCATCAGCGATGTTAGACCTACTCTTTCAGCGATGTTGAGTCAAGGAGGCCAATCCGTGCAGGTGAACATGCCCGCAGCGCTCCTCGCTGCCCTCGCCATGGACTTCCCCGACCGACTCGCCGCCCTCCGCAAAGACCGCAGCCTTACCCAGGCCGCCCTCGCCGAGCGCGCCGGAATCCACGTCTCCCAGCTCCGCCGCTATGAGGCCGGCGGCGCCCAACCCACCCTCGACGTCATCCGCCGGCTCGCAGTCGCGCTGTCCGTCAGCGCCGATCAGCTCGTCTTCGACACCGACGAACGCGGCCCCAGCGACGACCTCCGCCTCCACCTCGAAGCCATCCAACACCTCGACCCCGACGAGAAGGCCGTCGTCCGCACCCTCATCGAATCCATGCTCCTGCGCCACGAAGCCCGCCGCTTCGCCCCCGCCTCATAGCAAGCGCGCCGTCAGCGGCTCGTGAGCGCCGCCAGCTCGCGAGCGTTGTACTCGATCATCGCGAGGACGTAGTCCTCGAAGGTCTTGAACCGATCGACCTCGTAGCCCGCCAGCCACACCACTGGCGGCACCTGCTGGCCCCCGACGATCGGCATGACGAACAAGTCCAGATCGACAGTCGTGGCCGCGACCGGGATCAGCGCAGTGTCCTGAAGGCCGGCCTGCTCGAGGACGACGGGTTCGATAGCCGCGAGCATTTGGCGAGCGACGTCCATTCGTGGTCCGCCGGCGAGGTCCTCGACACCGAAGAGGTCGACGCTCTGAAAGAAGGACGGCCAACCGTTGGCGTAGCCAAGGAACTCCCGGTACCCAGCATCGAGCCGCAAGCCGAGGCTGTGCTCGACGCCGGCGAGCTCCTCTGGTGTCGCCGCCACCTTGGGCAAGTGGAACTCCCAGACACCCTCGGTGTCAGCCTCGGCGATCGCCTGCTTGATCTGGATCATCCGGACGATCTCCGGTCGCCAATCGCGTGCCATCAGCTCATCACAGGTCATCGAGGAACTCGAACACCGTTGGGCGGTACCCAACCGGATAGTGCACCGACTGGCCCCCCAAGCTCGTGTTCACCCGAGGCGTCAGATCCATCCACGACGGCGGCGTCGCGCTGCCCGTCCAGGTCGTGTCCGGCACGTGGCCGGCATGACCGGAGTATGGGGAGCCAGCCGCTGCCGCCCGAGCACGCTCAGCCGCAGCCGCCCGAGAAGCGTCAGCACGGAGCGCGCCCGACGTCGACACCCGACCCGTCGGCGAGAGCTGGCCAGCACACAGCGCCGCGTTGCACCCATCGACGTACGCCCGAACTTGCGCGATCTCATCAGCCGTAGCCCCGGGCGGCGGACGGAAGGTCACTGGCCCGCTCCCTGCCGTGTTTGGGGCAGCTCCAAGGCGAATGGCTCCCGCTTCATCCCGGATGGTTCGGGCATCGAGCCTCCGCATCACATTCGTGGCCCGCTCGCCGAGCCGCGGCGCCGCCCTCACAAGGGGCGCAACCGCTCGAAACACGGCGCGGCCCCCTACACCGAACCCGGCGCCGAGCCAGACATCCTTCACGAAGCGCTTGATCTCGAATCGCCCACCCAGGGCCTGGTTGACCAGGGAGGAGGCGCCGCCGCCCTTCGCACCGACGAGGGCGACGCGGCCGACGCTCGCCGCGCCACCGAGCCCACCGCCCGCACCCCCGGCGGCGCCGGACAGGGCCTGTTGCAGGATGCACATGGCATCGTCGTTGCAGATGGCGGAACCGAAGGCGGTGCCCAGCAGTCCGCCTGCGACCATGCCGGGGATCAAGGCCGGCATGGCCACCCCCACGGTAACTACCGCCGTCGCCGTGACGACCGCCCGGCAGGTCTGGGAGCGCCAGCAGTCCTGGACCTGTTGGCTGACGGCCTGGTAGAGCGTCCCGGCGAAGCGCCCGGAGGCGGCGATGCCGGTGGCAACCTTCTCCCTGGCCCTCCCCATGGCCTGGCGGGTGCCGCTGGCCACCGACGTCGCCGCCCGGGCCACCGTGCTGGCGGCCGCCTTGAACCCCTGGTAGGCGGCGCTCGCCTGGGAGATCACGGGCTGGACCACGGCCCGGTTGACGGCGCTGACCACGCCGTTGAGCGCACTGCTCGCCGCGCCCCCGATGACGGAGAGCGCGGAGTGGCCGTCGGGGTCGAGATGCTCGAGCGGGTCGCCGTTGGCGTAGGTGTAGCGGTTGAGGGTGACCGGCGTCTGCAGCTGACCGGACACCGGGTCCCGGGAGGTGAAGGTGGCGGTCCCCGGCTGGTACCAGCGGGCGCCCATCCAGACGTTGCCCGAGCTGGGGTCGGTGAAGTCGGACTGGAAGCCGACGGCGGGAGCGGCACTGCCGGTCTTGCCGGCCGTCTCCCCATAGGGCCCCCATACGCGGGTGTCGGTGACAGTGCCTCGGCCGTCGAGGAGCCAGGAGAGATCGCCGTGGCGGTTGGCGCCAACCAGATGGGAGGTTGCCCCGTCGCCGAAGCCGGTGAGGTCGCCGGTCGGGGTGCGGGTGAAGTGCTGGGTGCCGTAGGCGGAGGGATCGATCTCCGTGCCGGCGTAGGCGAAGGGGGTGGCGTCGCGGGTGACGGCTCGGTCGAGGCCGTCGTAGGTGTAGGCCGTCTGCCCCCAGGCGGTCTGGCGGCCCAGCGCGTCGAAGGCGACGGCAGTGGAGCCGGCGTCGTCGCGCACGGAGTTGAGGGTGCCGCGCGCGCTCCACTCGTAGGTCGTGATCCCCGTCGGCGGCGGCGCGGCCCAGTCAGCAGCGGCGTCGAAGAGGGCGGCGCCCTCGGCGGTGAGGTTGGCGGCGGAGGTCGCCTCGGCGAAAAAGCCGACGCGACGGGCCGGGGCGGCGCCCGAGGTCATGGCCGCGCCGGCCTCGTAGGCGAACTGGGTGACCTTGTCGGTCGAGGCGGTGGTCGTGGAGATGCGCACGGCCGCCGGGGCCGGGTTGCCCCAGCCGTAGGTGGTGGCCACGGCCGTCGTCTTCACGGTTCCCGTCCGCCCCGCGGCGAGTGGGTGGGCGGCGTTGGCGGCCACCATGGCCACCGACGTCTGCTTGGTGGACGTCCCCTGGTTCTTGGTCCCCGAGCCGGTCATGCCGAAGTCGTCGTAGAGCAGGGGCTCGAGCACGATCGCCGGGACGGCGACGTCTTTGTAGGTGGCGGCGATGTTCCTCGTCGAAGCGGACTCGGAGATCACGACGAGGGCCTTGCCGGTTGCCTGGGCCGCGCTGGAGCCGTCGTCGTCGGAGACGGTGACGGTGAAGCCGAGCCGCTGGAGGCGGTCCTTGACGGCGGTGTCCGACGAGGTGGGCGAGGTCGGGCTGCCCACCTTGAACAGGACGTCGCCTCTGGGCGGGGGCGGCGCCTTCTGGTCGGTGAGGCGGTTGCGCTCGTCGTAGGCGAAGGTGCGCTCGCCAGCCCGGGCCCGGTTCCCGGCCTTGTCGTAGGCGTAGGTGGTGGGCGAGGAGGCACCTGGGTGCGCCCAGGAGGCCAGGCGGCCGGAGGTGTCGTAGCCGTAGGCGTGCTCGCCGGCGGCGGGGTTGCCGGGGGCGGTGATGCGCTGGGCAGCGAGGTTTCCCTCGGGGTCCAAGTCGTAGTCGGTCGCCGCGACAGTCGCCCCGCCTGCCGCCAGTGTGTCGGTGTCGAGGCGGCCCCGGGCGTCGTAGGTGAGGGTCCGGGTGACGGGGGTGTCGGCGCCGTAGGCGATGCTCGACGGCTGACGGGCGTCGTTGTAGCCCCAGTCGACGGTCTTGCCCGTGAGAGGGTCGCTGAGGATGTCGAGGTCGCCGCGGTTGGTGTAGCTGAACGAGGTCGTGCCGGCGGCGTCGGTGCGGCTGGTGGTGCGGCCGGCGCCGTCGTAGCGGAAGCTTGATTCCGCGGTGGCCGACCCCGGCTTGCTGGCCGACAGCAACAGCCCCCGGTCGTCGTAGGCGAGCGTGACGGCTCCGCCCGGGTGAGAGACGCTGGTGGATCGCCCGGCCAGGTCGTAGCCGAAGCTGCGGGTGGCGGTTGCCAGGCCGGGGCCAGAGCCGCTCTCTGTGAGCAGGCGGCCCAGCTCGTCGAAGCTACGGTCGATGGCGGCGCCCGGCTGGCCGTCTCGAACCGGGAGGCCACCGGCGTCATAGGTCGTGGTGAAGCTGCGGTCGCCGAGGGCGCCATGCGCGGTCGTGGGCGGCTCCACCGTGGACGCCGGGGTGTTCCACGGAGTCCAGGTATATGTGGTGGTGTTGTTGCGGCCGTCGACGAGGCGGGAGAGGTTGCCGGCCGCGTCGTAGCCGTAGTTGGTGGTGGCACCGTCGGGGCCTGCAACCGTGCTGAGGCGGCTGAGGGTGTCGTAGCGGTAGGTGGTGCGGTAGGTGTCGTCGGCGGGAGACGCCGAGCGAGCCGAACGGAAGGCAACGACGTTGCCGGCCGCGTCGTAGTCGCGGTACTCGGCGGCGAGCACCGTGCCCGCGGGGTCCTTGTCCAGCCTCGCCGTCTCGCGCCCTGCTGGGTCACGCTGGTGCTCGGTCTGGCGGGCCAGGGGATCGTGCACTGCCGTCAGGCGTCCGGCGGGGTCGTAGCGGTAGGAGGTGACCTTGGCGTCCCCGTCCGTGACCGACATCCGCCGGGAGGCGGCGTCGAAGGCCTGGTGCATGACGACGCCGGTGGGGTCGGCGGTGTAGGTCAGGTTGTCCAGGTCGTCGTAGTCGTAGGTGGTGGTGAACGACCCGCCAGGGGCGTCCTGGCGGACGACCGCCGTGTCGGTGCGCAGGCGGCCGAGGGCGTCGTGGCCCTGGGTCGTCTTGGCTCCGGTCGCATCGACGACGGAGGTGCGGTTGCCGGCGTCGTCGTAGGTGTAGCGGGTGGAGCCGCGAGCGGCGGCGCCGGCGACGAGGGGATCGAGCCTGGCGACCACCCGGTTGCGGGCGTCGAAGGCGAATTCGCTGGTCTGCCCCCGTCGGTCCCGGCTGGTGAGGAGGTTCCCTACCCGGTCATAGGTGTAGGCCTCGAACGCCTCGATCACCGCGCCCCCTGGCGGCGTGTAGGGGGGGTGGTCGATGCGCACCGCTCGGTCGAGGCGGTCGAAGCTCGTCGCCGTGCGATGGCCGCGGGGGTCGACGACGGCGGTGGCGTTGCCGACCGCGTCGTGGCCGAAGCGCGTCGTGGGGCGGTTGGGCGCGGCGGTCGTGCCGTCGTCTACGGAGACCACCGGTGAGCGAACCTCGACGAGTTGGCCGAGAGGGTCGTGGAAGTAGTCGGTGCGGAATGTGGCACGGTCGGCTCCGACGGCGTTGCCCCGGGCGTCGACCGCCCAGGCTGGCAACCCCCGCTGGTCCCATCCAAAGGTGGAGGTGAGGTCGTCGGTGCCGTTCTCGGTCGTCTCCGCGGTCAGCCGGCCGGCCCCGTCGTAGGCCCACCGCGTCTCCACCGCGGCCGGCCCCTCGGTCGTCGTGCGCCGCGTCGGTTTGCCGAGCGCGTCGTAGTCGAAGTCGGTGACGAGATCGGTGGTGCCGAGCTCGAGCGTGGTGCTCTGCAGGCGAGCGCCTTCGTCGAAGCTCTGGGTCGACGTCGCCTTGCCGCCTCCCTGAGCGGCGGTGACCCGGTTGCCGGCGGGGTCGTAGGCGTAGGACTCGAGTACCACGTCGCGGGTGGCGGGCGTGACCCCCGGCCGGTTGGCGTAGCCCTTGAGGGTGACGCGCACCAACCGGTCGGCCTTGTCGTAGTCGAAGCCCCGCTCGACCATCGCAGTCGAGACGGGCGGGAGCTGGCCGGTCAGGCCGCCGGTCCCCGGCGCGGGCGACGCCTCTGAGATCTTGCGCCCGGCGGCGTCGTAGCCGATCCGCCGCACCGTCAGGTCCCGGGCTGCGCTGGGCGCCATCGGGTCGTCGACGAAGCCGACCAGGACCACCTTGGTGGGCTGGTTGCGGCTGTTGTAGTCGGTGCGGTAGGTCCGGCCCTCGGCGTCGGTCGAGCTCTCGACGTTGCCGTTGCCGTCGAAGGTGCGCCACGCCTGGCCGCCCTCGGCGTCGGTCGTCCGCCACGGCCGGTCGGCGTCGTCGTAGTCCACCGTCGTCACCCGCTCGGGGGTGTCGCCGGTGATGTCGCTGACGGCAATGCGCCGCCGGTTGCCGTTGGCGTCGTAGTCGAGGGCCGTCCGCCGTTGGTGGGTGACCGCGGGAGCGCGGGTGGTGTCGGTAACGGCTGGCTCGGTGACCTCCACGACGTTGCCGAGCTGGTCCCAGCCCTGCACGGTGGTGGCCGACTGGCCGGCGTCCCAGGCGATGCCGGTGGAGATGGTGCGGCCCAGAGGGTCGTGGTCGTGGGTGGTGACGAGCCCCGAAGGGTCCACCTGGCGGCGCAGGTCTCCCTCGCTGTCGTAGCCGTAGGTCGTCTCTGCCACACCGTTGTGGTAGCTGCGCAGCAGCCCGGCGGGCACCGGCCCCCATCCGAAGTCCTCCCCCCCGGCGGTGTAGGCCCAGCGCTGGGTGATCCCGGCGGGGTGCTCGCTCGTGGGCGGGGAGGTCTCCGAGAGCTTCTCGCCGGCGGGGTTGTACGTGAAGGAGGTCTTGTAGCGGTCGTCGCTGGGGCTCGTGGAGCGGGCGTCGCGGCGGGCGGCCAGGTTGTCGGCCTCGTAGGAGAACCAGGTCGTCTGGCCCTCGCCGTTGGTCTGGGAGACGGCGTTTCCCCGTGCGTCGTGGGAGAAGGTCGTCGAGTTGCCGTTCGGGTCGGTGACCTTGGAGCGGTAGCCGTTCGTGTCGTAGGTGTAGGTGGTGGAGCCTCCGGCCGCGTCGACGAGCTGCGTCGTGCGGTAGAGGGGGTCGAAGAAGTACCAGGTGGTGTTGCCGCGCCCGTCGACGAGCCTCGACACGCCGGCCCCGTAGCCGTAGTCCATGCGGTTGCGAGCACCGTTCTCGGTCCAGTCGACCTTGCCGTCGGGCTGGTAGGCGACGGTGAGGGCGGCGTTGCCACGGGGCCGGCGGATCGCGCTGAGGCGGTCGGCGGTGTAGTCGTAGGTGGTGCAGCGCCCCGTCACTGCGTCGTTGTCACGGGCGTCGCAGACCTTGGTCAGCAGGTTGCCCGAGTACACGTAGCGCCAGGTGAGCGGACCGGCGTAGCCAGGTCCCGTGACGGCGTCGGTGGAAACCGTCGTGATCCGCTCGCCCGTCCAGCCGAAGGTGAGGGTGCGCCCGCTGGCGTCGTCCCGCACGCCGGTGAGCTGCGTTCCCGCATAGGCGAGTGTGAGTTGGCGGCCGTGAGCGTCGCGCACCGCCTCCAGCCGCCCGTCGGGCGCGAGCAGGCTTGTGGTGCGGTCCTTGTGCCGCAGCTCCCACCCGCCGCCTGCGCGGGCGGCGAGGGTGGTGGCATACCCCGAGGGGCCCCGGTAGGTGGCGTCACCGTTGGACTGGTAGGACTCGCTCCGGCCGTCGGGGTACTCGACCGTCACCGCACCCGTCGTGGCGTTGGTCGTCGCCTTGACGTCGAAGCTGTGGCGCCAGCCCCGCCCGAGTGCGCCAGCGGTGTCGTCAAGGCTGTTGTAGGTGCGGGCGAAGGCGAGATCGGGGCCCGAGGTGGCCACAGAGACGTCCGTCACCTTTTCCACCAGGTTGCCCGAGCCGAGATGGACGCCGTTCACGTACTCCCCGTAGGAGTCGTCCCCGAACGCGATGGACGGGGGGACGGTGACCGGCCAAGAGAGGGTGATCTCGCCGTCGCCGGCCCGGGCGCCCGGGGTGGTGTAGGCGTCGAAGGTGCCGGGGCCGGCGTAGCACGAGCCGCCCCCGCCCCCTCCGGCGCTGCCGCCGTAGTTCTCCGAGCCGCCGCCCCCGCCGCCGTACCAGCCTCCGCCCCCGCCGCCGCCCTGCGCGGTGCTGCCGCCGGCGCCGAAGCCGCCGCCGGCGCCCCAGGCGCCTCCCGAGGCGCCCCCGGTCGTCTGGGTGCCGCCCCCGCCGCCGCGCCAGCTGCCGCTGCCGTCGGCCCCGGCGCCACCGACGAGACCGCCTCCGGCGCCGCCCACGCCCTGCACGCCGTTGGAGTCAGGAGCCGACCCGCCCCCACCGGCGGCCACGACGACCCGGTCGGCGGTTCGAAAGCCCCCGGTCCGGACGTCGCTGGCGCCGCCGCCGCGGGTCCCGCCGGCGAAACCGGTGGCCGCGCCGCCGTTGTAGCCACCGGCGCTGCCCTGGCCACCCACGAACAGGAACAGGGTCTGGCCGGGACGGACGATCAGGCTGGTCTCGATTCGTCCACCAGGCCCGGCGAATGCCCCTTCACCCTGGGCGCCCTTGGCGTCGACCCGCACCGCCTGCACCCCCTCGGGCACCGTCCAGGTCTGGGGGGCGCCGGTGACCGAGAAGGTCGCCGAGCCTGCTGCCGGCGGGGGGGTCAGCGTCGGCGTCGGCGGCGGATAGGAGATGGTGACGGAGCCGTCGCCCGCCCGCACGGCCGCGTCGAACTGGACCGCGGTGGCCGAGGGGAACGCGTAGCTCGAGCCGGCGCCGCCACCGCCACCGCTGCCGCCCGAGGAGTTGCCGCCGCCGCCACCACCGCCGTACCAGCCCCCGCCGCCCCCGCCGGCCACGTAGGAGCCGCCGCCGACACCGAAGCCCCCCGGCCCTGCGTAGTCGCCACCCGAGGCGCCACCAGCGGCCTGAGTGCCACCGCCACCCCCGCCGTGGCGGCCATCGCCGCTGCTACCGGATTGACCGTCGGGCGACCCTGCGGAGCCGCCGGTCCCGAAGATGGTGCTGGCGTCCTTCGACGCGCCGCCCCCGCCTGCGGCGACGACGGCGCGGTCGGCCAGCGTCAGGCCTCCGATGCGGATGTCCGATGCCCCGCCCCCTGAGGTGCCGCCGGCGCCGCCGGCCCCGGAGCCGCCGTTGAACCCGGCCCGGCCTCCGACGAAGACGAAGAGCGCCTGGCCGGGCACGACGGCCACGGTGGCCTCCGCACGCCCGCCGTAGCCACCAAGGGCGCCACCGCCCTGCGCACCCAGGGCTTGCACCCGGATGGCACGGACGCCGTCGGGGACGGTCCAGACCTGCGACCCGCCGGTGTAGTCGAAGGTGAGCGACCCGTTAGGTGAGGTGCCGGTCCCGGGCTGGTCCGGCGGGTAGCTGATGGTCAGCAGGCCATGGCCGGCGCGAAAGCCGCGGCTGTGGGAGGCATCGGCCGCCCCCGCCACGACGTAGCTCGATCCACCACCGCCACCGCCGCCGGTGCCGCCGTAGGCTTCCGACGCCCCCCCACCCCCGCCGTACCAACCGCCACCGCCGCTGCCGGCGGCGTAGCTCTCTCCCCCGGCCCCGAAGCCGCCCCCACTGGCCCACGCCCCACCGGAAGCGCCGCCTGCTGTCTGAGTGCCACCGCCACCACCGGCCCACCGTTCGCTGCCGTTGGCCCCGGCCTGGCCCTCGAGCGGCCCGCCGGCCCCACCGATGCCGTAGGTGCCGTTCGAGTCCCGGGCGGAGCCACCGCCACCACCGGCAACCATCAACCGGTCGGTGAGCGTCGGGCCACGGCGGATGTCGGTCCCACCGCCACCAGGCGTCGACTTTCCAGCCCATCCGGTCCCGCCACCGCCGTTGAACCCGCCGGTAGCGCCCGATCCGCCCACCCGGACCTGCAGCGTCTCGCCGGGGGTAACGGAGAGGGTGGCGCTGACCCGGGCGCCGGGGCCGCCGTAGGAGCCGCCGCCCTGGGCCCCCCATGCCTCCGCTCTGATCGCCGTGACGCCGGCGGGCACCGTCCAGTACTGGCCGCCGCCGGTGTAGTCGAACCGCACCGTGGTCGGTTCTGCCGCCGTGGCTGCCGGCGCCGCCACCGTCGTCAACAGCGGGCCGATCAGCGCCATAGCGCACAGCACGCTGATCGAGGAACGGACCGAACCTGCCTTGCGCATCTGCCCGCCTTCGCCCGTCTTTGTCCCCGGACCGCCGTCCGCCGTCCGCCGCCACGCCGGTGGGCTTGAGGGACCCACCGAACTGACTAGTTGACTAGTAGAAGCGAGTATCCGTACAGTTGTCAAGGGGGAGCGGGGCGAAATCAAGCAGCCTGCGCAGAAAGTGGCGAGACCAGAGGGGCTGAGGGAGCGGATCAGGCGGACCACCGTGGCCCTCGCGCGCGAGCAGACCTTCGCCGGCACCACGATCGAGGACATAGCGGTGCGCCTCGGCGTGTCGAAGGCAGCGGTCTACTACCACTTCCGGGCCAAGGAACAGCTCCTCGCCGACCTCGTCGGGCCGCTGCTCGATGCACTGGAGGAGCTCGTCGAGGGCGGGTCGCAGCCGGAGTCACCGCTTCCGGACCCGCGCACCGTCCTCAGGGAGTACCTCGATGTGCTCGTCGAGCATCGCGATGTCGTGCCCCTCGTCGTACAGGACGTCTCGGTGATCAACCACCCGGTGCTGGCAGGACGCCCCGACGAGCTGGACCGCCGGCTACGGGCGCTCCTGGCTTCGGCCCTCGATGGTCCAGCGGCGGAGGCACGGGCGACGGCTGCGCTCGCCGCCCTGCGCCGGCCGGTGCTCGTGCTGCCCGTCGGCGACGTGAGGCGCTTCCGCCGATCGTTGCTGGCGGCGGCCGCCGGCGCGTTGGGGTTGCCGCGGGGCAGGGGCAGGAAGACCGAGCCCGCAGCAGTGATGGCTTTCGAGCATGACCCGGGAGAGGACCGGCGCTGGACGAGCGAGGTGACCGTCACGTTCCCGCCGTCGCCCGGGAGCGTCGGCCCAGCTCGACGCTTCGCCCGCACGGTCCTGTCGGGTTGGTCCCTGGCCGAGGACGTGGTCGACAACGGGGCGCTGGTCATGAGCGAGATGGCCGCTTACGCGCTGGCAGCCGGAGACCCCGACCGTGACCTGGAGGCCCGGATCGCGCGGAGCGATGGGTGCATCCGCATCGAGGTGCAGTCCGAGGATGCCCCGGCGGTAGGGGAGTTTTCACCGCCTGAGTCAGGAGTGCGACCGGGGTCGGTGCCCCTGGTGGATCTGCTCGCGACTGCCTGGGGGATCGAGCGGCGACGGGGTGAGTACGCCAGGGTGTGGGCGGAATTGCCGATCCTGGCAGCGACAGGGCTGTAGAAGAACTGACTGACGCTGCCGTCGCCGGCCCCTCGTTCGTCAAGCATGCACCCGGTCGGCCGTCGCTGACCCACGGCGTGATAGTCGCGACGTCGCGGCGCGTTCAGCCGTTGCCTGGGTCCCGGCCGACAGGCCCGCCGGGATGCTGTCGAACGTGCCACCACCGCCATCGTTGGCCGGCGCCCGCGCCATGCCCGGCCGGTTCACGGAGAGTGACCTCAGCGGTGGCCCGAACCTGGGGGACATGTCGATGGCGGACCTCTCCTGTCGAGGAGCGGAGAGATGAGGCATGGGGTGGTGGCCTGGCATCTGTGTAGGGGCGGCTGATCGACGACCTCGAGGGTCGATCTGGTTGCTCGGGCAACGTGCGGCGATGCTCCGACGGGAAGGTTCGGCGCAAAGGGCGTAAACGCGCAGAGCACATTGGCTGATCACGCGAGCGTGATCAGCTAGGTCCCCAGCCGCGACGTCACCGACAACGTCACCGGACTCCTGTGGACTAGTGGGAAGTGGCGAGCCGAGGGGCGGGTGGGCCTGCTGCCCGTGGCGTTGGAGAGTCAGAGGTGATCGGGCGCGACGACCGGCAGCCGTTGGCTTCTACGGCGACGCGGCACCTTCCGTTTCCGCCCCGAGCCTGTCCGCACGAGTGCACCCGGCATGGACAGGAGCGCGACCGTGACGACGCAATTCGAGTTCGACTTCGACGCCTTGGTGACGGCGGGCGACGCCGTGCAACCCACTGAGAGCACGGAGCCGCCGGTCCCACCGCGGCTGGCAGAGCCGGACGCAGCGACGGCGACGGCGCCCCTCCTCCTCCGGCCTGAAGAAGCAGCAGCGGTCCTGGGCGTCGGGCGCTCCACGCTCTACGAGCTGCTCGCTGCCGGAGCGCTCGAGTCGGTGCTGATCGGCAAGTCGAGGCGAGTGCCGGTCGCCGCCCTCGCCGACTACGTGGCCGGCCTGCGGGCGATGCAGGGCCAATGGACCCACGCCCGGGCGCGGCGGGTGGCTCGCGAGGCGGGCCGGCCTCAGCGCGTCGAGCGTCCGGTGACGCCCTTGCGGCCAGTCGGTGATCCCCAACCGACCACCGCAGAGGAGCAGGACCGATGAGCATTCACCGGCGACAGACGGCCAAGGGAGTGCGCTACGACGTGCATCTCCGCGACGAGAACGGCCGCCAGTACCAGCGGGTGTTCCGCACGAAGAAAGAAGCCGAGGCGTTCGAGGCCAAGGAGCAGGCCGACCGGGCCCGT
>JAHWJQ010000099.1 GCA_019348305.1 Actinomycetota bacterium | reverse complement strand
CAACACGTCCCCAGCCCACGGCTGCTCTGGCGACAAGAACGAGACAACGCTGCCGGCCGGGTCGGCCCGCCGCACACCCTCGGGCCCGACGGTCAGCGAAACCGGGAGCTGCGTCACCGGGCAACGCGACCACACTTCGGCGACCTGACCCAGAATGGCTGGCATGAACAAGGTGTCCCAGGCACACCAGGTGTACAGCTGGCGACCGCCGCTGACGTAGCTGTGATCGGTCTCTGCCAGCGAGAGACCCCAGAAGCCGGTCACGACACCAGCGTCGTCACGCGAGACAGGCCAGGATCCAAGCGTCGAGGCAACCCGAGCCTCCTCCCAGCACGCGGGGACGTTCCTGTTGGGTTTGGACGAGGCGTTCGTTCTGGGCCGGAGGGTCACCGAGCTGCGGTTCGGGTCGATGATGCCCGCTGAGGTTGGCAAACCACCCGACTAACCCTATTATCAGGTTGTGCCGATGGATGAGGGAGGTCTTCGTATGCCTGGTGGTCGTCCGGCGATCATGGAGTCTGAACCGGTCGGGCTGGCCGACAGCGAGCTGGTGGCCCGGTTGTTCCGGGCGTTGGGTGACGCCACCCGGTTGCGGTTGTTGGAGGTGCTGTTGGAGGAGGGGGAGCTCCACCAGATGGAGCTGGTGCGCCGGGTGGGTGCCAGCCAGAACCGTGTGTCGGAGCACATGAGCTGTCTGGTGTGGTGCGGGTTCGTGCAGAGCCGGATCGAGGGGCGCCGCACCCTGTACCGGGTGACCGGCCGCCAGGTCCGAACTCTGCTCGATCAGGCCAAGCGGTTCCTGGAGGCCAACGAAGCTCAGATCGCCTGCTGCCGGGTGATCGACGCCACCCCAAAGGAGCGCTGATGGCCCCGGTCGGGGCCCAGGTCGACGGCGACTACGACCTGGCGGTCGTGGGGTCGGGGGGTGCGGCCTTCGGGGCCGCCATCCGAGCCTCGAACCTGGGCGCCCGGGTTGTCATGGTGGAGCGGGCCACGGTAGGCGGGACGTGCGTGAATGTCGGTTGCGTGCCGTCCAAGACGCTGCTGGCCGGGGCCGACGCCCGGCACACGGCCGCATCCCATCCCTTTGCTGGCCTCCCCACCCAGGCCGGTCGGGCGGACATGGACGCGCTGGTGGCACAGAAGGATGAGCTGGTCGGCCAGCTCCGCCAGGCCAAGTACGTGGAGGTCGCCGCCGCCTACGACTTCGAGATCCTCCAGGGCGAGGCCCGTTTCGTGGACGCCGACACCCTCGAGGTGAACGGGGAACCGCTTCGGGCGACATCGTATGTGGTGGCCACCGGTGCTGAGCCCAAGGTCCCGGATTTGCCCGGCCTGGTCGAGGCCGGGTACCTGACGTCGACCACGGCCATGGAGCTGACCAACGTGCCGGGCCGGGTGGTGACGATCGGTGGTGGGTTCGTGGGCATGGAGCAGAGTCAGCTTCTGGCTCGCCTGGGCGCCAAGGTCACCGTCGTCGGCCGGCTGGCGCCCGGAGCGGAGCCAGAGCTGGCCGCCTGGATCGGCCGGGTCTTCGCCGACGAAGGGATCGACGTCGTCGCTGGCCGGGCGGTGGCGGTGGAACGCGTCGGCGCCGAGACCGTGGTGGTGTGCGCCGACGGTACCCGCCTGCCCACCGACACCGTCCTGGTCGCCGTCGGCCGCAGCCCTCGGGTGGAGGCCCTCAACCTGGACGCCGCTGGCGTAAAGCTCGACGACGCCGGGTTCGTGGCTGTCGACGGTGAGCTGCGCACCTCCAATCCCCGTGTCCTCGCCGCCGGAGATGTCACCGGCGGCCCCCAGTTCGTGTACGTGGCCGCCGCCCAGGGCAACCTGGCCGCCGAGAACGCCGTCTCCGGCACCTCCCGGCGGATGGACTACACCGGGCTGCCGTCGGTGATCTTCACCGACCCGGTCCTCGCCAGCGCCGGCCTCACCGCGTCCGACGCCGAAGCGGCCGGCCTCGACGTCACCAGCCGGGTCCTGGAGCTCGAGCACGTTCCCCGAGCGTTGGCCAACCGCGACACCCGGGGGGCGATCAAGCTCGTCGCTGAGACCACCACCGGTAAGGTCCTCGGCGTCCACGCCCTGGCCGAAGGAGCCGGCGACGTGATGCTGGCCGGCGTGTACGCCATTCGCTTCGGCCTCACCGTCGAGGACCTGGCCGACACCTGGGCGCCGTACCTGACGATGAGCGAGGCCCTGAAGCTGGTGGCCCAGTCCTTCAAGGGTGACGTCAAGAAGCTCTCGTGCTGCGCGGCTTGAAATCCCGTTTCATCCACCACCCCAACCCGCAAAAGGTACCGATGCCCAACGACCAGAAAGCATTAGCCGGCGGCTTGGCCGCCATCATCAGCGGCGCGGTGGTGTGCTGCAGCCTCCCGCTCCTCCTCGGCGCCGGCGTCACCCTGGGTGCCGCCGGACTGGCGCTGGGCAGCGGCGTCGCCGTCGCCGCCGGCGCAGTCCTCGCCGTCTGGGGTTGGCGCCGGCACCGGGCAGCACGCAGCTGCGAGGTCGGCTCGTCGGCGGGCAGGCAGCCTGAGTCCGCCGACCACACCACGTCGCGATGACCAGGTCCCCCCGGAACCGGCCCACCCGCACCGACGGGACGGCAAGGCCACGGGCGGATGCGGCCGCCACCCGGACCGCGGATGCGGGCCGTGGCCGCAAGCGGTGGTACGCCGGCGGTGCCATCGCCTTGGCGGCGATCGCCCTCGCCCTCGTCGTGGCCACCGGCGGATCCGGCACCACCAAGCAGGCCTCGACCGGCCAGGCGGGCGAGGACCGGGCGTTCGAGCTCCTCAACGGGGGCAGCGGCACGTTCGAGGCCTACCGGGGCAAGCCGCTGGTGGTGAACTTCTTTGCCTCGTGGTGCACGCCGTGCCTGGCTGAGCTGCCCGGGTTCGAGCGCGTCGGACAGGACCTCCAAGGTCAGGTCGGGTTTTTGGGCGTCAACCTCCAGGACAGTGTCCGCGCCGGTCAGCGGGTCGTCGAGCAGACCGGCATCACCTTCACCGTCGCCCGCGACCCCGACGGGAAGCTGTTCCAGTCTTTCGGGGCGGTGGCCATGCCCACCACCGTGTTCATCGACGCCGGCGGCAAGGTCGTCGACGTGAACAGTGGCGAGCTGTCCGCCGACGAGCTGCGGGACCGGATCGACAAGGTCCTGTTGTCATGATCGACGCCCCACTGGCGTTGGCCTTCACCGCCGGGCTGGTGGCGACGGTCAACCCGTGCGGGTTCGCCATGCTCCCCGCCTACCTGTCCTGGTACATCGGGGTCGAGGGCGGCCCTGCTGACCAGCCCGCCACCGTCGCCACCCGCCTGGGCCGTGCCCTTGTCGTCGGCGCTACCGTGTCGGTCGGGTTCCTTGTGGTGTTCGTCGCCACCGGAGCACTCGTCACCGCCGGCGTCCGCAGTTTCATCGACTACGTCCCGTGGGTGGCCATGATCATCGGCGTGCCCCTGGTCGGGCTCGGCGTCGCCCTCCTCACCGGACGCGAGATCACCGTCGCCCTCCCCAAACCCCACGCCGACACCCGGACCCGCCAGCTGCGGTCGATGGTCGCCTTCGGCGCCTCGTACGCCGTGGCCTCGCTGTCGTGCACGCTGCCCGTCTTCCTGGTCGTGGTCGCCTCCACCTTCACCCGCAGCGACGTCGCCTCCGGCATCGTCACCTTCGCCGTGTACGCGGCCGGGATGAGCGTGGTGCTGTTGACGGTGACCGTGGCGGTCGCTGTCGCCCACCACTCCCTGGTGCGGCGCATCCGTAGCTTCGCCCGCTACCTCAACCGGGTTGCCGGCGGCCTGCTCGTCGTCGCCGGCGGGTACATCGTCTACTACTGGGCGTTCAACCTCGGGACCGACCCGGGCCAGGCAACCGGCCCCGGGCCAGCTCGCTTCGTCGAGGACCTCTCCGCCGTCGCCACCGGCTGGTTCCAGACCCTCGGCTGGCCACGCACGCTGGTGCTCTTCGGCGGCGTCATCGCCACCGCAGCCACCATCGCCCTCCTCGGCCGACGCCCCGTCGCGCCCCGCGCCACCGCCGCTCCGGCAGCCGAAGACCTGGCGCCGGCGGCCTCGCCTGCGGTGATCGAACGTTGACCGCCAGGGACGTGGGGTCGCCTCCCGTCGAGCAGGCGGACCGGGACGGGAACGGTCCCATGGGGACGGGTGAGCTCGGGGTCGTCGCCGGGCTTCTCACCGCCATCCCCCTCATCGGGCCGGCACTAGTCGCGGGTTGCCTCGGCTGTGTCGGCGCCGCCGCCGGCGTGGGCTTGACCACAGCCCTGCCCCTGCGTTGGTGGCTGGCCGGGCTTGCCGTCGCCGCCGTCCTCGCCGCAGTCCTCGAGCGGCGCCGGGCCCGCCGTTGCCAGCGGGCTGCGGCGCCGCTGCGGGCCGGGGTGACACTGGTGATGGTGGCCGCCGCCGCCTGGCTCGTCACCCGGTTCGGTCTCCTCCCCGCCCTGGAATGGGTCGCCGGGTCCGGAGGCGCCTCGCCCGGCCAACCACGACTGCCATGACAATCGATGGCGCCAATCCTGAGCTGAGCGGCGTCGCCGTACCCGCCCCTCCCAACGCGGCTGTCCTGCTCAGCCCGAACCCACAACGGAAGGAACCTGATGCCCACCGAGATCGATCGCCACGAGGTCCAACGGCTGGTTGCCGCTGGCGCCCAGCTCGTCGACGTGATGCCCAAGGCAGAGTGGGAGGAATCCCACATCGTCGGTGCCATCCACGTTCCGCTCAAGAAGGTGGCCGAGCTCGCCGGCGAACGCCTCGACACCAGCCGGGCGGTGATCACCTACTGCTACGACTCGCTTTGAGACATGAGCCCGCGAGCCGCGTGGCGGCTCGAGCGCCTTGGCTTCACCCAGAGCTACGACTACGTCGGGTCCAAGATGGACTGGATCGGCGAAGACCTTCCCTTCGAAGGCACCCTGGCCGACAGGCCCCGCCTGTCGACCCTGGCCGCCCCTGATGTCCCGACCTGCACCCTCGACGAGACGGTCGCCCAGGTCCGCGGGCGACTCGGCAGCTGGGAGCTGTGCCTCGTCGTCGCCGGGCCCGAGCCTGTCGTGCTCGGCCTGGTCCGGGCCGAGGCCCTCGGCCTGGAGGACACCCGGCCGATCGTCGAGGTCATGCAGGAAGGGCCCAGCACCTACCGGCCGCACGTGAGCGCCGAGGAGATGTCGGCCAACCTGCAGAGCCGGCCCGCCCCCTGGGTCGTCGTCACCACCCTGTCAGGCCACCTCATCGGCGTGGCCCGACCCGAACAGATCCACGCCGCCGCCGGTGGCTGACACCACCCGGCCCGTCCTGGAGCTCGGCTTCTGGCTGTCCAGCGAAGAACACGACCCCAAGACGCTGGTCCGGAACGCCGTCCGGGCCGAACAGGTCGGCTTCCGCCTCGCCGGCATCTCCGACCACTACCACCCCTGGGTCCCCGACCAAGGCCAAAGCCCGTTCGTGTGGTCGGTCCTCGGTGGCATAGCCGAAGCCACCGACCACCTCCGGATCGGAACCGGCGTCACCGCCCCCCTCATCCGCATGCACCCGGCCATCGTCGCCCAGGCCGCCGCCACCGCCGCCGTCATGCTCGACGGCCGCTTCTTCCTCGGCGTCGGCACCGGGGAACGCCTCAACGAACACATCATCGGCGGCCATTGGCCCCGCCCCGACGTGCGCCGTGACATGTTGGAAGAAGCCGTCAGCATCATCCGCCAGCTGTGGGACGGCGGGGCCGTCGACCACCACGGCGCCCACTACACGGTCGAACAGGCTCAGCTGTTCACCCTTCCGGAGCGACCACCGCCCATCGTGGTCGCCGGCTCCTCAACCAAGAGCGCCCAGCTCGCCGGGCGGATCGGAGACGGCTTCTTCGGCGTTATGCCATCCAGCCTGCACGTCGACACCTTCGAAGGCGCCGGCGGCGCCGGCAAACCCCGGATCGCCCAGATTCACGTCTGCTGGGCCACCACCGAGGATCAAGCCCGCCAGACAGCCGCCCACTGGTGGCCCAACGCCGCCCTCAAAGGCACAGCCATCACCGAGCTCGCCCACCCAAAAGACTTCGCCCAGGTCCTCAGCCTTGCCCGCCCAGACGACATCGTCGAGACCATGGCCCTCGGCCCCGACGCCCAACGGCATCTCGACCTCATCGCCGCCTACGCTGCCGCCGGGTTCAACCAGATCCTCATCCACCAGATCGGCCCCGACCAAGAAGGCTTCCTCCGGTTCTACGAGAAGGAACTGATGTCGGTGCTCGAAGAAGTTTCTCCTAAATGCGCTTAGTGGAAGTACATCGCCGCTGGACTTCCACAACGTGCCCGGGAGCCGGGTCGTAGCCTGGCCAATCCGCTCCACTAACAGGGAGAAGCCGTGGCGCCTGCGTCCAAGAAGGCGGCACCGGAGCGGTCAGAGCGCTTAGACGCTGACGTGGTGCTGGCCACCTACGCTCGCTGGTTGAAGCGCCAACCACTGGCCGAGCGGTCGAGGGAGGCCTACCTGGCCCAGGTGAGGGGCTTCATCGGCTGGTTGGCCGGCTCCGAGCACGGCCCCGAGGCCCTGGCCGACCCTCACGTACGGGACTGGGCGGTGCGAGACTACAAGCGCCACGTGAAGAGGGCGAAGCGCTGGGCGCCAGCGTCGGTGAACCAGGCGCTGGCGGCGTCGACAACTTCTACCGATCCCTGGCAGCGGGCCGGCCCGAAGTCCTGCGCGAGGAGCTGGCTCAGGTCGCCCCCCGAGCGCTCGAGGAAGCAGAGCAGCGGACGTTCCTGCGGATCGTGGAGGCCCATCCCTCGGCGCGGGACCGGGCCATTGCCATGGTGTTGTTCTACGGCGGTCTGCGTCTGGCGGAACTGGCCGCCTTGGATGTGGCCGACGTGGAGGTGTCCGCCCGTCGTGGCCGCCTCAAGGTCCGCACCGGCAAGGGGGACGCCTACCGTGAGGTACCGCTCAACAGTGCGTGCCGCAAGGCCCTCGACGAGTGGTTCGTGGCCAGGGCTGACCAGTTGGCCGCCTTGGCCGGACCCGACGGCGCTGAGGCGCCCACGCCGGCCCTGTGGTTGTCCCGCTCGGGCAAGCGCATGAGCAGCCGGGCCGTCGATTTGGTGGTCCGCCGTCTGGCCGCCGAGGCCAACCTGGAGCTGTCCGCCCACGTCTTGCGTCACACCTGCGTGACCAACCTGGTCCGCTCAGGTGCCGACGTGGTCCTGGTAGCCGAGATCGCCGGGTACCGGCGCTTGGATACGACCCGGCGCTACAGCCTGCCGTCCCAGGCCGACAAGGACGCGGCTGTCGAGGCGGTGCTGGTCGACATCTGACCAAACAACGGAAGTTGAGCGAGCGTGCCCAGCAGGGTCCTCTCCGACAACGAACTGGAGCAGCTGTCCACGTGGCCGCCCGAGGTGCCGCGCAGCGACCTGGTCGCCTA
>JAHWJQ010000098.1 GCA_019348305.1 Actinomycetota bacterium | reverse complement strand
CGCCAACGAGGGCAAGCTCGTGGCCATCGTGGCCCCCGAGGAGGCGGACGCGGCCCTGGCCGCCGTACGGGCCCATCCTCTCGGAAAGCGGGCCGAGCTGATCGGGGAGGTGCTGGCCGAACCTCCGGGAATGGTGGTGCTCCAGACTGCCTTCGGCGGCAACCGCATCGTCGACATGCTGGTGGGCGACCCGCTCCCCCGCATCTGCTGACCGCCGTGCCGGTCCAACGGCGCCGGCTTCGAGTGAGGGGCACCGTGCAGGGCGTGGGATTCCGGCCCTTCGTCTACCGCCACGCCCTCGCGCTGGGCCTGAGCGGGCACGTCTACAACGACAACCAGGGGGTCTTGGTCGAAGTCGAGGGGCCGGCGCCGGCGGTGGCGGAGCTGTGCCGGGTGGTGGCCCAAGCGCCTCCACCACTGTCGCGGGTCGACGCCGTCGAATCGACGGAGCTGCCGCCAACCGGGCGTGACGTCGGCTTCGTCATCCGGGCCAGCGCCGAGGAGGGGGCTGCCGCCGTCCCTGTCAGCGTGGACACCGGCACCTGCGCCGAGTGCTTGGCCGACATCCGCGATCCCACAAACCGCCGCTACCGCTACCCCTTCACCAACTGCACCAACTGCGGGCCCCGCTACACGATCGTGCGATCGGTGCCCTACGACCGGCCGGCCACGACGATGGCGGCCTTCACCATGTGCGCCGACTGCCAGCGGGAGTACGACGACCCCGCCGACCGCCGCTTCCACGCCCAACCCAACGCCTGCCCCGCATGCGGTCCCCGCCTGCTGTTGTGGACCAGCGCCGGCGAGCGCCTGGCTGAAGGGGACGAGGCCCTGCGACGGGCGACCCGGCTGTTGGCGGAGGGGAGCGTGGTGGCCGTGAAGGGCATCGGGGGTTTCCACCTGGCCACCGACGCCACCAACGAGGCAGCGGTGGCCGAGCTGCGCCGGCGCAAGGCGCGAGACGAAAAACCCTTCGCCGTCATGGTCCCCGACGTAGCGGCGGCCAGGGAGCTGTGCCTGCTGGACGCCGCCACTGAGGCGGCGCTCGTGTCGCCCCGGCGGCCGATCGTGCTCGCCCCCCGCCGGCCTGAGGCGGTCCTTGCCACCGGCGTGGCCCCCGGGCTGCCCGAGCTGGGCCTGCTCCTGCCCTACTCGCCCCTGCACCACCTTCTGCTCGAAGGCGTGGACCGGCCGCTCGTGATGACGAGCGGCAACCGCAGCGACGAGCCCATCGCCCATGACGACTCCGACGCCTTCGAGCGCCTGGGCCCGCTGGTCGACGCACTCCTCACCCACGACCGAGCCATTCACATCCGCTGCGACGACACGGTCTTGCGCCGGACCCCGGCGCGCTTGCAGCTGGTGCGCCGCTCCCGGGGCTATGCCCCCGAGCCCCTCCCACTTCTCACCAAGGCCCGCCGCCATGTACTGGCAGTGGGGGCCGAGCTCAAGAACACCGTGGCGGTGGCCAAGGACACGATGGTGGTGGCGAGCCACCACTTGGGTGACCTGGAGCACCCGGCAACCTCCAGCGCGTTCTTCCAGGCCATCCACCACCTCTGCCACCTCTACGGCGTGACCCCGGAAGTGGTGGCCCACGACCTGCACCCCGAGTACCTGTCGACGAAGTGGGCGCTCGATGCCGACCTGCCGACCCTGGGGGTGCAGCACCACCACGCCCACGTGGCGTCCTGCCTGGCCGAGCACGAGTTCGCCGGGCCGGTGCTCGGGGTGGCCTTCGACGGCCTCGGCCTGGGGCTCGACGGGACGCTGTGGGGGGGTGAGTTCCTCGTCGCCGACCTGAGCCGCTTCGAGCGGGTCGGCCACCTGCGGGCGGTGCCGCTGCCCGGCGGCGCGGCGGCCATTCGACAGCCCTGGCGCATGGCGGTGGCCTGGGCATCGCAGGCGCTCGGCGCCGACGACGCGGCGCTGGTCGGCGCCGACCTCGACGATCGGTGGCCGGCGGTGCTGGGGCTGGTCCACTCGGGCGGCCCCCACGCGCCGCTCACCACCAGCGCCGGGCGGCTGTTCGACGCCGCCTCCGCGCTGTTGGGTGTGCGCCGAACGGTGAGCTACGAAGGCCAGGCAGCGATAGAGCTCGAGGCCCTCGCCCGCACGATCGCGCTCGAGGAGGCCCCTGACTACGGGCCGCTGGAGGTGGACCGGTCCGAGGGCCAGGCGGTGCTCGACCCTGGCGCGCTGGTGGCCCGGGTCGTCGAGGAGCGGCGGCGGGGTACCGCCGCGCCGGTGGTGGCGGCCGGCTTCCACCGGGCGCTGGGCGAGGCCACCGCCGACCTCGCCGCCTCGCTGGCCGAGGAGCACGGGCTGGCCACGGTGGCGCTGTCGGGAGGGGTTTTTCAGAACGCGCGGCTGACCCAGGTGGTGGAAGATGGCCTGCGCCGGCGGGGCTTCGCCGTGCTGGTGCACAGCGCCGTGCCCCCCAACGACGGCGGGATCAGCATCGGCCAGGCGGCGGTGGCCGCCGTCGGCGACTACGAGGGCTGAGGGCTCAGGCGGCTTGGTCGACGAGGCCCCGGCGCCGGCGGAGGCTCTGGTCGGCCGCGGTGAACACGGCATCGGCCATGATCCCCACCACCAGAACCACCAGCATCAGCGCCAGCAGCTGGGGAGCGTCGGAATCTTCGCGGGCGAACTGGAGGCTGGCGCCGATGGAGGGGCGGTTGGCGAGGATCACCAGCAGCTCTCCGGCCATCAGGCTGCGCCAGGCGAAGGCCCAGCCTTGCTTGAGCCCGGCCAGGCACGACGGCAGGGCGGCGGGCAACACCACGTGGCGGAACAGCGTCATCCCCCTGGCACCCAGCATCCGCCCGGCCCGCAGCAGCAGCGGTGGGACCTGGTCGATACCCGAGATCAGCCCGCTCGCCACCGAAGGCGCCGCCCCCAGCACCACTACGGCGAGGATGGCGGCCTCCGACCTTTGGAACAACAAGATGGCGAGAGGGAACCAGGCAATGGACGGCATGGTCTGCAGGCCCGTGATCATCGAGCCCACCGCCCGGCGCAGTGGCCGGATGCGGGCCACTGCCGCTCCCAGGGCCAGACCCACCAGCACCGCCAGGGCGTAGCCGGTGATGGCCCGGCGCAGTGTCACCGCCAACGCCACCCAGAACTTGGCCGTGCGAGCCTGGTCGGCCAGCTCCGACAACACGGCTGCCGGTCCGGGGAGCAGGTAGTCGGGGCGCCACCCCGACCAGACCACCAACTGCCAGACCCCGAGGGCCAGCGCCACCGCGACCGCCTTGGGCCCCAGCGTCGCCGCCAGCCGGCGCCCCCGACCTGGGCCGTCCCCGCCCCCCGAGCCCGCTCGGGCCCGACCCCCGCCCCGGGGGGCATCAGCGAGCTCGAGAGCGTGCAGCCCCGCCAACTCCGAAGCCAGGGGGTCGCTGGCGAGTCCCGTCCTGGGGGTTCTGGGGATCTCTTCGCACCCCTCAGGCGCGCGGACATCCCCAGAACGTGCCCCGGGCGTCAGTCCTGGCGACTCAGCGGCCATGGCGGCGCACCTCCGCTCGCAACGCGGCGGTGACCTTGGCGGCGAGAGACGCCACCTCTGGCGACTCGATCCGGCGGGGACGGGCGATGTCGACGTCGAAGGTCTGGGCAACCCGGCCCGGCCTGCTGGTCAACAACACGATGCGGTCTCCCAGCCGGGCGGCTTCCCGCACGTTGTGGGTGACGAAGACGACGGTGAGGCCGCTGGCCTCCCAGATCCGTTCCAGCTCGTCGTGGAGGAGGTCGCGGGTCATCGCGTCGAGAGCGCCGAAGGGCTCGTCCATCAAGAGAATGTCCGGCTCCTGGGCCAACGCCCGCGCCAGCGCCACCCGCTGGCGCATCCCGCCCGACAGCTCGTGGGGCCGGCGCTCGCCCATCCCCGCGAGGTGCACCCGCTCGAGCAACTCCGCTGCCCGCTCCCGGCGTTCCTGGCGGCCGACACCCCTCAGGCGCAGCGCCAGCTCGACGTTGAGCGACGCCGTCAACCACGGGAACAGCGCCGCCTCCTGGAAGAGCAGAGTGGCGCGACCCCCGGTCACTTCCACCTGCCCCGCCGTGGGGCGGTCGAGGCCGGCGATGAGGTTCAACAGCGTGCTCTTGCCGCAGCCGGACGCCCCCACGATGCAGAGGAACTCCCCCTTGCCCACCTCCAGGCTCACCTCGTCGAGGGCCGTGGTGGCGTTGCCGTAGCGCTTGGCCACCCCCGAGAGCCGCACCGCCGGGTGAACGTCGAGCAAAGGCTGGGCCACGGCCGTCACAGGCCCGCCACCCCGCTCAGAGGGCCGCTCGGGCCCGCCACCCCGCTCAGAGGGCCGCTCGGGCCCACGGCGGGCAGGCCGGCCGCCGCTCGCACCTCGTTGAGCAGGCCCAGGTCGTAGATGCCCCGCAGGTCGGCCTCGTCCTGCAGCCCCACGTCGTGGGCGTGATCGGCTGCGGCCCGCAAGGAGGCGGGGATCGGGTCGTCCATGAAGCTGAGGTTCTCCCAGGCACGAGCGATGACGGCGTCGGGCAGCTTCCTACCCGTCACCCGCTCGATGCCCTCGTTGGCGGCCTGGCGGGCCCGGTCGGGATGCTCGGCGATGAAGGCGTTGGTCCTGACGTGGCCCTCGAGCAACCGGCGCACCGTCGCTGGATGCTTACGCAGGAACTGGGCGCGCACGACCAGCTGCGTGGTGACGAAGCGGCCTTGCGGCCACAGGGTCGCTTCGTCAACCAAGACGGCGGCGCCGGCTTCGACGACCAGCCGCGTCGCCCATGGCTCGGGCAGCCAGGCCCCGTCGATGCCGCCGGCCCGGAACGTCTCCAACGTCTGGGCATTCTCCTGAGGCAGGACAGACACGTCCCCGCCACCCTCCCGGTCACTGGACAGGCCCTGCTGTCGGAGCCAGTAGCGCAGGGCAACGTCTTGGGTGCCGCCCAACTGCGGGGTAGCGAGCTCCTTGCCCTTGAGGGACCGCGGCGTTGTCAGCTCCGGCCGCACCACCAGCGCAGCGCCCCCCGAGGTGGCGCCGGCGATGACCCGCACCGCCTCACCCCGGCTCTTGACGAAGGCGTTGATCGTGGGCGTCGGGCCCATGTAGGCGGCGTCGATGGCGCCCGCGAAGAGGGCCTCGACCGCCGCCGGTCCCGCATTGATTGACTCGGGTCGGAGCCGGTCGGGGCCCAGCGCGGCTGCGAACAAGCCCTCTTCGAGGCCGACGAGGGCGGTGCCGTGGGTGAGGTTGGGGAAGTAGCCGAGGCGCACCTCGACCGGTTTGTCGGCCCCGGCAACCGGCGTTCCGCCCGCCCCGGCTCCGCAGGCGCCGCCCACCACGGTCAGGACCACGGCCAGCGCGACCTGTGCGGCACGGCGGCAAGGGGCGGGCACGGGAGCCAATGTTGACAAAGTTGATCGGGTTGGTCAACTTTGCGGCCAGTGCTCTCCCCGCTGACCGGGCCGGTCGGGCCGCTACTCCGCTTCCAGGAAGATGCACTCTCCGGGACAGTCGAGGGCGGCGTGGACGACGGCTTGCAGCTTGCCGGGCGGCACCAGCGCCAGGCTCCCGGACCCCCCCGGGTCATTGAGCACGAGGCCCGCCTCCACCACGTAGGCAATTCCGTCCTCGAGCAGGGTGAACACCTCCGGTGCATGGTCCGTGCAGAGCCCGTCACCGGTGCACAGATCCTGGTCGATCCACACCCTCACCCATCAATCGTCGCCCAAGGAGCCCAGGTCGGCCAAACTGCGGCGTGCACATCGCCATTGCCTCAGACCATGCCGGCTTCGCCCTCAAGACCGCCCTGGTGCCCTGGCTCGAGGAGCAGGGGCACGAGGTACTCGACCTCGGCACCCATTCGGAGGAGTCGGTCGACTATCCCCCGCTGTGCGCGGCCGCCGGGCGAGCAGTGGTGCGGGGCGAGGCGGAACGCGCCATCGTGCTCGGCGGCAGCGGCCAGGGCGAGCAGATCGCCGCCAACAAGGTCCGGGGCGTCCGCGCCGCCCTCTGCCATGACGTCTGGCTGGCCCGGATGGCGAGGTCCCACAACGACGCCAACGTCTTGTCGATGGGGGGCCGCGTGGTCGCCGCGGCCATGGCCAAGGAGATTGTCACGGTGTTCCTCGACACCCCGTTCGAGGGCGATCGCCACGTGACCCGCATCGACCAGCTGCGGGTCATCGAGGACCAAGAGGCCGGGCGGGCGCGGGCTCAGTAGCATCTCGACAGCCAAGGAGGTGGGAGATGCCCGAGCAGCTCCGAGTCGAGCCAGGGGCCATCGCCGGCGTCGCTCGGCGATTCACCGAAGAGGCCGACCGCCTGGGGCCCCTACTGGCTCGATTCCAGGGCGCTGCGTACTCGGTGCACGACGCCTTTGGTCCGTGGGGCGTCTCCCACGAGATGCTCCAGGAGTACCTCGACACCGCCCACCAGGCGCTCCAGGGTCTGCACGATCTTCGACGCGCCCTCGACCACGATGCCGAACGGCTTCGAGCCGCCGAGGCGAACTACGGCGGCGCCGAATCGGGCTCCACCTACTCCGGCTAGCGATCCGGTGGGCCGACGCGACGAAGCAGTAGCGACTGCTCCGGCGGGCGCCGGCCCGCCGAGTGTCTCCGTCATCTACTGCAAGAACTGGAACGACCTGCTCCGCCAGCCGGTGAAGCCGATGAGCGAGGCCGCGGCGCGGCGTCTGCACGACGAGTCGAAGCCCTACGTAGTCTTCGTGCACGATGTCCCCGGCCGCAGGGACGCCGTCGTTGAGGTGGCCCTGTACGTGCCCGCCGTGATCGTGTCGTTCCTCGACGACAACCGGCAGCGGTCAACGACCTACGGCTTCAAATCCGACGGTGACGCACGGCTGTTCCTCGCCGAGATGGTCCTCAGGAGCTTCGGCCCCGACGACCTGGCCGTCGAGTCCGAGCAGCACCGCTTCTCCACCGACGGCCTCGTCGTCGTCACCAAGACGAACTTCACCACCGGCGAGCAGCACAGTTGGAAACAGGAGATCGGCGACTTCACCCCGCTGTATGAGCCGGTACCGAGCTTCGGCGACTACGACAGCATCACACGGTACGAGCGCTGATGGCCTCGCACGACGAAGCCGAACCGCCGCCGCCGCCCCCACCACCGCCCATCACGACGTCGTTCGACCTGTGGGACCCCTTCGGTGAGCCGGGCGAGTTGCGGGCCGCAGCCGACGCGTGGGACGAGGTGGCCGACCACCTCGACCAGCTTCGCTCCCGCCTGGGCGCGGCCGTGCTCGTCGATGAGTCGGGCTGGACCGGCCGGGCAGCCGACGCCTTCTCATCCCACTGGGACGCCATGGCTCCCGAGATCGCCAACGGTGCGGCCGGCATGCGAGAGGTGGCCGACCAGCTGCGGGCGATGGCCGACGAGTTGGAGGCCAAGAACGACGTGGTGCAGTCCATCTACGTGATGGTGGCGGCCACCGCCGGAGTGTCGGTGCT
>JAHWJQ010000097.1 GCA_019348305.1 Actinomycetota bacterium | reverse complement strand
CGCCGTGGTCATCGGATCGGGGCCGAACGGGATGGTGGCGGCCAACCGGCTCGCCGACCACGGTTGGTCGGTGGTGGTCTGCGAGGCGGCCGAGCGGCCGGGTGGCGCGGTGAAGTCGAGCGAGCTGATCGAGCCCGGCTTCGTCAACGACGAGTTCAGCGCCTTCTATCCCCTCGCCGCGGCTTCACCCATCATCCGCCGGCTGGCGCTCGAGGACCATGGGCTGCGGTGGCGGCGGGCGCCCCTGGTGCTGGCCCATCCCTCTGTCGACGGGTCCTGCCCGGTGCTGTCGACCAACCTCGACGTGACCGTCGAGTCGCTGGAGCGGTCGGCGCCGGGAGACGGTGAGGCGTGGCGCCGGCTCTATGAGCTCTACGAGCGCGTCAGCCCGGGCTTGCTCGGCGCGCTGTTCAGCCCATTCCCGCCGGTGAAGGGGGGCCTCCGCCTCGTCGGCGCCCTCAAACCGTCGGAGCTGTTGCGCTTCGCGCGCTTCACCCTGTTGCCCGTGCGGCGCCTGGGTGAGGAGGAGTTCGATGGCGAGCCGGCCCGCCGCCTCATCGCCGGCAACGCCCTCCACGCGGACTTCGCCCCCGAGAGCGCGCTCGGCGGCATGTTCGGCTGGCTGATGTCCTGTCTCGGCCAGTCGGTGGGCTTCCCCGTGCCCGAGGGCGGCGCCGGCAACCTCACCGCCGCACTGGTCCGCCGGCTCGAGGCCAAAGGGGGAAGCGTCCGCTGCTCGACCCCCGTTCGCCGCATCGTCATCCGCAACGGACGGGCGGTCGCCGTGGAGACGGCCGACGGCACCCAGATCGAAGCCCGACGGGCGGTCGTCGCCGACGTCTCCGCCCCCTCCCTGTACCGCGACCTGGTCGGCCTCGAGCACCTGCCGGCGTCGATGAAGATCGACCTGGCCAAGTTCCAGTGGGACCTCTCGACGGTCAAGGTCGACTGGAACCTCGACGGGCCGATCCCCTGGCAGGCCGAGCCCGCCCGGCGGGCCGGCACGGTGCACGTGGTCGACAGCGTCGACCAGCTCACCATGATCTGCGCCCAGTTCTCGACCGGCCACATCCCCGACCGGCCATTCCTCCTCGTGGGCCAACAGAGCATGACCGACCCCACTCGCCAGCCCGAGGGCAAGGAGACGGCCTGGGCCTACACCCACGTGCCCCAGGAGGTTCGCGGTGATGCCGGCGGCGACCTCACCGGTAGCTGGGACGAGGGCGAGAGCGACCAGTTCGCCAAGCGGATGGAGGACGAGATCGAGCGCCTGGCCCCCGGCTTCCGCTCGCTCATCAGGGGCCGCCACATCTTCACCCCCGCCACGTTGGAGCGGGCCAACCCGAACCTGCACCACGGGGCGGTCGGCGGCGGCACGTCCCAGATCCACCAGCAGCTCGTCTTCCGCCCGGTGCCCGGGCTGGGCCGGCCCGAGACCCCCATCCGGGGCCTCTACCTCGGTTCCGCGTCGGCCCATCCTGGCGGCGGGGTGCACGGTGCCCCGGGCGCCAACGCGGCCCGGGCCGCAGTCTTCGGCACGTGCCGCCGGCGGGTCGGCCTGTAGCCGGGCGATGCCCGAGGCCGTCGCTTCCGACGGGACGGTGGTGGCCTTCTACGAGCTGGGCGGCACCGGGCCGCCCCTGCTGCTGGCCCATGCCACCGGCTTCCACGGCCGCGTGTGGTGCCCGCTGGCCGAGGAGCTGTCGGGGCAGTTCCGCTGCGTCGCTTTCGACCTGAGGGGACACGGCGACACGCCGGCGCCGGCTGACGGCTTCGACTGGCACGGCTTCGCCCGCGACGCGCTCGCGGTGGTCGACGCCGCCGGCCTGGGCCGCCCGTTCGGCTTCGGCCACTCGGCCGGCGCCACCGCCCTGCTGTTGGCGGAGCTGGCGTGCCCGGGGACGTTCAGGTCGCTGTACTGCTACGAGCCGGTGGTGGCCCCGGGACAGCCGGCCACGGTCCCCGCTTCGCCGGGTGACGCACTGGCCGCCGGCGCCCGCCGGCGCCGGCAGGTCTTCCCGTCGCGCCAGGCCGCCTACGAGCACTACACGGCCAAGCCGCCCCTTTCCGCCCTCGCCCCTTCGGTGCTGCGGGCCTATGTCGACCACGGCTTCGAGGACCTGGCCGACGGCACCGTCCGGCTCAAGTGCCGCAGCGAGAACGAGGCCCGCTCCTATGAGACGGGCATGAGCCACGGCGCCTGGGACCGCCTGGGCGACATCACCTGTGCGGTCACCGTTGCCTGCGGCGGCCTCTCGGACAGCTTCGGCCCTGCCGTGGCCGCCCACCAGGCAGCCCGGTTGCCCCACGGCCGGATCGAGGTCTTCGAGGGCTTGGGGCACTTCGGGCCCCTGGAGGACCCGGCGGCGGTGGCCGCCGCCCTGGCCCGCACGCTCGTGCTGGCACCCTGACCAACCGACGTCTGGGTCCTTCTGGTCGTGATCCAGCATCGTGTGGCCAGGGTTGGCGACCAGAAGGCGCCAAACGATGCGGACTGCACGCAGTTGCATACCGCCGGAAACCGCCACCCGCCGTAAAAGGCGTGAATCACATCCGTGTCATACCGGCGGCGTATCGTGATCGCCGATGAGCCTGCCGCTGCCCACTTCCCTCAGCCCGTCGAAGGTCTCAGCGTTCAGGGACTGCGCTCTGGCCTTCCGCTTCTCCGCCATCGACAAGCTGCCCGAGCCCCCGTCGCCCTGGGCCACCAAGGGCACGCTGGTCCACCGGGCCCTCCAGCTGCTCTTCTGGGACGAGCCACCCGGCCGGCGGACCATGGCCGCCGCCCTGGCCAAGCTCGACCAGGCCTGGGGTGAGCTCCGCGCCGACGACCAGTTCACGGGCCTGGGCCTGAGCGAGCCCGAGGCCGAGGGGTTCCTCGACGAGGCGCGGGCCCTCGTGGGCAGGTACTTCGAGCTCGAAGACCCCGATGCGGTGCGGGTGGTGGGAGTCGAGCTCAAGCTCGAAGCCCGCCTGGGCAACCTCACCTTGCGGGGCATCATCGACCGGCTCGAGCTCGACGGCGACGGCGAGCTGGTGGTCACCGACTACAAGACGGGCCGCTCGCCGGGGGTCAACTTCGAGTTGTCCCGCATGGCCGGCGTGCACTTCTACGCCCTGCTGTGCGAGCAGGTGCTGGGCCGGCGTCCGGCTCGCATCCAGCTGCTGCACCTGGCAGAGCCTGTGGCCATCAGCGTGGTGCCCAGCGAGCAGGCCATGCGGGCCCTTCGCAACCGCACCCAGGCCGTCTGGGCGGCGGTCGAGCGGGCCTGTCGCACCGAGGACTTCCGGCCCAAGGTGTCGAAGTTGTGCGACTTCTGCGCCTACAAGCAGCATTGCCCCGTGTTCGGAGGAGAGCTTCCGGCGGTGGCCGAGGCTGCTGTGGCCGGGGTGGGGTGATGGCGGCCGCCCCAGTGGTCACCAAGCGCCGCCTGCCACGACCGCTCGCGCAGCGGCTTCGGGCGTTCGACCGCGCCGCCGACAAGGGGTTCGACCACCTGCGGGGCCGGCCCGTGTTCGACCGCCTCTTCTACGGAGCCTCGGCCCTGGGCGACCACGGGCTCATCTGGCTGTTCTTGGGCTGCCTGCGGGGGCTGCGTTCGGAGCGGGAGTGGAAGGCGGCGGTCCGCCTGGGCGTCGGGGTGGGCCTCGAGTCGGCGCTGGTCAACATCGGCATCAAGTCGCTCTTCCGGCGCCGACGGCCGGGCTGGGAGCTCGAGCGGCCGCTGCGACTGCGCACGCCTCGCACCAGCAGCTTCCCGAGCGGGCACGCCACCTCGGCCTTCACCGCCGCCGCCCTGCTCTCCGACGAGGACCCCCTCCGGCCGCTGTACTACAGCGCGGCGCTCGTCGTCGCCTTGAGCCGGGTCTACGTCCGGATCCACCACGCCTCCGACGTGGTCGCCGGCATCCTCCTCGGCGCCGTCCTGGGCCGCATCGGCCGCAAGCTGGTCCCGCTCTCCCCCCCACCGGTCGCCCCGGGCGGGGAATCCGCCCGGTGAAGAGGACGTTGGAGCTGCCATGACCGCCGCCTTCGCCGTGTCCTGGGACTACCGCTGCCCCTTCGCCCGCAATGCAGTCGAACACGTGGTTGAGGGTCTGCGGGCGGGAGCCGGTTGGGACGTCACCTTCGTCCCCTTCTCCCTCAACCAGGTGCACGTGGCGGAGGGGGAGCCCGACGTGTGGGACGACCCCACCAAGGCCACGGCGCTGCTCGCCATGCAAGCGGGCATCGTCGTTCGCGACCGCTTCCCCGATCGCTTCCTCGACGTGCACGAGGCGCTGTTCTCGGCCCGCCACGACGAAGGGCGCGACATCCTCGACGAAGCGGTGGTGGGCGACGTGCTGAGCCAAGCGGGCGTCGATGCCGGCGCCGTCTTCTCCGAGATCGAATCGGGCTGGCCGCTCGCGACCTTCCGCAAGGAGCACGAGACGGCGGCCACCGAATCGTCGATGTGGGGCGTGCCGACCTTCGTCAGCGACGGCCAGGCGGTGTTCGTCCGCCTCATGAACCGGCCCGAGGGCGACGGGGCGGTCGCCCGCGCCACCATCGAGCGTTTGATCGAGCTGATGGCGGGCTGGCCCGAGCTCAACGAGTTCAAGCACACGTCGGTCCCTCGCTGAGAGCGGGGTAGCCCGCCGGGAGCGGGGGGTACTGTCGGTTGCATGGCCGAGCGAGCGTTGGGCTCCGAGCAGCGGATGTCCGACGCCGAGGCGCTCATGTGGAAACTCGAGAAGGACCCGAGCCTGCGCTCGACGTTCCTCAGCATCAGCTTCCTCGACCGGCCGCCGTCGTTCGAGGGCTTCCGGCGACGCATGGCGGCAGCGGTGGCCGGTCTCCCCCGCCTCCGCCAGAAGGTGACCCCTGCCCCGGCTGGGCTGGCGCCGCCGGCATGGGTCGACGATCCCTCCTTCGACCTCGACTTCCACGTCCGCCGGCTCGGCCTACCCAGCCCCGGCACCGAGCGGCAGTTGCTCGACCTGGCCGCAGTGGAGCTGCAGGATCCCTTCGACGGGACACGGCCGCTGTGGCGCTACACCATCGTGGAGGGGCTCTCGGGGGGCCGAGCCGCCCTGCTGGCCAAGATGCACCACACCGTCAGCGACGGCGAGGGTGGCTTGCGGCTTTCGGCGATGTTCGTCGACCTCGAGCGCGACGCCCCGGACCCGCCGGCACCCGAACCGGGTCCCGTCGCGGAACCTGGAGGGCTGGCCGAGGGGTCCGCCGTGGCCGAGGCCCTCGCCCACGGTTTGCGACGCCAGCTCGGGATCGGCTGGCGGCTGGCCAACACGACGGTGGAGGCCCTGTTGCAGCCAGAGCGGTTGCAGGCGCTGGCCGCCGAGGCCCCCGAGATCCTCCGCTCCGTGCTGCGGCAGATGGCCGTCAGCGACCAGGCCCGCTCCCCCCTGTGGGCGGGGCGGCGATCCTTGCGACGTCACTTCGAGATCCTGTCGGTCGACCTCGGGCAGCTGAAGGCAGTGTCCAACGCCTTGGGGGGCTCGATCAACGACGGCTTCGTGTGCGGAGTCGCCGGTGGGGCGGCGGCCTATCACCGCGCCAAGGGCGTGGAGGTGGACGAGCTGCGGGTGTCGATGCCGGTGAGCACCCGCGTCGACAGCTCGCCCGGCGGCAACGCCTTCACCCCCACCCGGGCGCTGGTGCCGGCCGGGATCCTCGACCCGGTCGAGCGCTTCGAGGTGACCCACCAGCGCCTCGATGCCACCCGGCGTGAGCGCACGGTGGGGATGACCGACACCTTCGCCGCGATCCTCAACGCCCTGCCGACGGCGATGGCGGTCAACCTGGCCCGCCAGCAGGTGGAGACGGTCGACTTCGCCACCTCCAACCTTCGGGGCGCACCATGGGACCTCTTCGTGGCCGGCGCCGAGGTGCTGGGCACCCACCCCATGGGCCCCACCGGCGGCACCGCCTTCAACGCCACGG
The DNA here is from genome assembly GCA_019348305.1 of Actinomycetota bacterium. The sequence goes on along the minus strand of JAHWJQ010000097.1, from coordinate 1,543 downwards.
TGCTCTCCTACCGCGGCTCGCTCGACATGGGCATCAACGTCGACGCCGCCGCCGTCGACGACCCGGCCCTGCTCAGGGACTGCATCGCCGGCTCCTTCGCCGAGCTGGTTGCCCTGAAGGGCTGACGCCCGCTCCAGCCGGGGTGGCTAGAGGTAGCCGCCCTCCCCTGGCTTGTTGGACGGGGTGGCGGCCGGGGCTGGCGCCGGCTCGCGGGTCCGCCCGCCGAAGGTCTGGGCGATCTTCTGGTCCCATTCGTTGGCCGTGCTGGCCACCATCTCCACCGTGAAGCGGAGCTCCTCGTCGGTGACGTGGTCGCCGAGGAGGGTCTCGTCGAACCACACGGCCTGGTGGTCGGTGTCGATGGAGAACCGCCCGAACATCAGGCTGAAGTTGAGGCGGGCCAGGAAGAGGCCGAGCTCGGCGGTGAGGTTCACGCCGGCGTTGGTGATGGCGAACACCCGGATGATCGCCGGCCGACCGGGCAGCGCGCGGGGGGCGACGAACACCCGGACGTGGCCGAGCTCGAGCATGTAGTCGCCGTCGCCGTCCTGGGGGGCGGGGCCGCCGGCGATGGCTTCGAGGACGGGCTCGATGCAGCGGCGCATGGCGGCCACCTTGTTGAGTGCTTCCCGCTCGGCCCGGTGGCTGCCGTGGCGCACATCGAGCGGGACCACGTCCTCCACCGACAACACGTCGCTCAGCACCCCCTCCACGAGGGCGACCGCGGCGGGCGGGTCGGCCAGCGCATCGGGCAGTTCCCAGGATTCCTTTCCCTGGACGAACCCAAGTGCGCCCAGAGCCGACTCCTGGTCGGCGGAGAACGGCGCGGGCTCGGGGCGCCCGCTCACCTCCACGGCCAGAGACCCGTCCTCTTCCCGCCGCACCTGCACCGCGTCGAACGGCGGCTCGGGGATGCCGACCAGCAGGAAATCGAGGGGCCCGAGTGCCGACACCTGGCTGGTGATGAAGGCGCGCCGGGCGGCCGTGGCCTCGTCGCTGGTGCGCTCGGTCATGCCAGACCCTACCGAGGCTCCCGCGGGGAGCCTCGGTAGCTGCGCTGAAGAGCGGGCCGCTACTCCTTGCCGGTGTAGCGGAAGATCCAGAGGCCGTCGTCGCGGTCGCTGGCCAGGATCAGCGGGCGCTTTTCGTTGTGACGGCCCCGGCCTTGGTCTCTTTCGTTGAGCAGGCACTGGCCGGCGCACACGGGATAGACGCCCCAGAAGTCGCTGCCGCCCTCGGCGATGTAGTGGCCGACCTCCTCGATGCCCTTGCGACCGAAGGTCGCGACTCGCAGGCCCGCCGAGTACCACGAGAAGTAGGCCAGGTCCTTGTTGCGCCGTGGGTCGGTCTTGACCTCGTGCACCGTGAGGTTGCCGAAGCCGGTGGCATAGGCGGGGTCGAGGGCCTCGGGGATGGCGTAGGTATCGATCTCGGCCAGGGTGGCGGCGTCGTGGAGGCGGACGTAGCCCCACCCGTCGAACTCGGTCGTGGCCGAGACGCTCGCGCCCCGGGTGCCGATGGCGGGGAGGTCACCGAGGGGCTC
>JAHWJQ010000096.1 GCA_019348305.1 Actinomycetota bacterium | reverse complement strand
CACCCGGGCGGCCATCGAGGAGGGCGTGGTGGCAGGGGGCGGTACCGCCCTGCTGCGGGCCCGCAGCGCCGTCAGCGAGCTCATCCCCAGCCTCAGCGGGGACGAGGCGACCGGTGCGCGATCGGTCCACAAGGCCCTCGAAGAGCCGACCAAGTGGATCGCCATCAACGCCGGTCTCGAAGGCTCGATCATGGTGCAGCAGGTCGAGCGGGAGACGGGCAGCGTCGGGCTCAACGCCGCCACCGGCGAGTTCGAGGATCTTCTCAAAGCCGGCGTCCTCGACCCGGCCAAGGTCACCCGTTCTGCCCTCGAGAACGCGGCGTCGATCGCGGGGCTGCTGTTGTCGACCGAGGCACTGGTGGCCGACAAGCCGGCGCCCGACCCCCACGCCACCGGCTCGCTGGCCGGCGGCATGGGTGGCATGGGCGGCATGGGCGGCATGGGGATGATGTAGCAGCGCCCACACAGCACGACCGAACAAGCAAACGGCCGGGCCCTCGGGCCCGGCCGTTTGCGTCACCGCCGCTCCTTGCGCCACACGAGGCGGAGCCCCGACCACGTCTCGTCGATGGCGCAGACCTTGTTGTCGACCAGCCCCCGGGGAAGGGCGAGATCTCGAATGGTGTCCTCCGAGCTTCTGGGGCAGGGGCGTCGCGAAGTAGCCGCCCATGGAAGCAGAAGTTGTCGCGTAGGTTGAGCCGATGCCCGACGAGCGACCCCCGCCCGACCCCGCGAAGCTCCTCAGCATCTGGATGGAGTGGGAGCGAGGGCAGACGCCTCCCGGGCAGGTGATGTCCAACCTGAAGAAGGCGGGGCTGCGGGACCTGCTGGAGGCGACGGTGACGGTCCACCAGGAGGCCTTCGGGGGCGCCGCTTCCGGGGAGTGACCGCGGGCGTGAGCGAAGCCGACCCGTTCGCCCAGCCGATCCCTCGGCCGCCGGGCGCCCGCCGAGGGGGCCTGCCGCCGTGGGCGTCGGCGGCCGGCGCGCCGGGCCGACCGAGGGTGACTGCGGCCGAGGTCCGGGAGGCAGTCGTTGACCACCCGGACCTCCCCGTCGTCGCCCCCGACGTGGTGCCGGCATCGGCCGTGCTCGTGGCCGTGTGGGACGAGGGGGGCGAGGCCCGAATCCTGCTCACCCGGCGTACGGCGTGGCTGCGGTCCCACAGCGGACAGGTGGCCTTCCCCGGAGGTCGGGTGGAACCGGGAGAGACATTGGTCGGTGCCGCGCTCCGGGAGGCCGAGGAGGAGGTCGGCCTCGACCGGGCGTCGGTCGAAGTCGTGGGCCGCCTGAGCCGACTGTTCACGATTTCGAGCGGCGCCGGCATCTACCCGGTGGTGGGCATCCTGCCCGGCCGCCCGTCCCTCGCTCCGAACCCCGCCGAGGTCGACCGCGTCTTCGACGTCGCTCTGGGCGAACTGATGGGCGAAGGCATCTTCCACGAGGAGGTGTGGAGCCTTACGGCCCCGGTCGCCCGGGAGGTCGGCTCCGAGGAGGGGGACCGGTCGGTCTACTTCTTCGACGTGGCGGGCGAGACGGTGTGGGGGGCGACGGCCAGAGTGCTCCACGAGTTGCTCTGCCTCATCGTCGGGCGAGGGCCTGTTTGACCTCGACCATGGCGGTAGCCTCGTGGTCGATGGGCGTTCAGACCTTGACTCTGGCCACCCACCTGCACCGCCGTCACCTCGCCGCCGCGGTTGCCGGCGGTGCTGCGCTGGTGGTGGTCGGCCTGGTCGATCCCAGCCGCCAGGCGCTCGGGCCTCCGTGCCCGCTCAAGCTGCTGACCGGTCTCGACTGCCCGCTGTGCGGCGCCACCAGGGCGACGCACCAGTTGCTGCGGGGCGACTTGACGGCGGCGCTCGACTTCAACGCCCTCTACGTCGCCGCCCTGCCGCTGGTGGCTGCGGTGGCGCTGTTCTGGGTACTGCGGGGGCGCCGGCCGGCGTGGGCCGACAATCGCTGGGTCCCATGGGCGGTGGGCGCGGTGGCGGCGCTGTTCGGGGTGCTGCGCAACCTCCCGTTCGCGCCGTTGTCGTTCCTCGCCACGTGAGCCTCCCGGCGCCCTCCGGTCGCCGCCTAGCCGCGCCGCCACCAGTAGACTTTCCTCTTTCCGGGGCGAAGGGGTGAGCTGTGGCTGAGGTCGAGATCGGCATCGGCAAGTCGGGGCGGCGGGCCTACGGGTTCGACGACATCGCGATCGTTCCCAGCCGGCGCACGAGGGATCCCGAGGATGTCGACGTCTCGTGGGAGATCGACGCCTACAAGTTCCAACTGCCGCTCCTGGGAGCCGCCATGGACGGGGTGATGAGCCCGGCCACGGCGATCGAAGTGGGACGCCTGGGTGGCCTCGGAGTCCTCAACCTCGAGGGCCTGTGGACCCGCTACGAAGAGCCCGAGGCCCTCTTCGAGGAGATCTCGACCCTCGACAACGAAAAGGCCACCGCTCGGATGCAGCAGATCTATGCCGAGCCCGTGAAGCCCGAGCTGGTGACCCAGCGCATCCGGGAGATCAAAGACGCCGGCGTGACAGCGGCCGGGTCGCTCACACCTCAGCGGGTCGAGGCGCTCTCGCAGGCGGTGGTGGACGCCGAGCTGGACCTGTTCGTGATCCAGGGAACCGTGGTGTCGGCCGAGCACGTCTCCAAGACGGTGGAGCCCCTCAACCTCAAGAAGTTCATCCGGGAGTTCGAGATCCCGGTGATCGTGGGGGGCTGCGCGTCCTACCAGGCCGCGCTGCACCTGATGCGGACCGGAGCCGTCGGCATCCTGGTGGGCGTCGGCCCCGGCAACGCCTGCACCACCCGGGGCGTGCTCGGCGTGGGCGTGCCCCAGGCCACCGCCATCGCCGACGCCGCGGGCCCCGGGATGGCCACCGTGGAGTTCACGGGCTGATATGTCCACGTCGTCGCCGACGGGGGGATGAGCAAGGGCGGCGACATCGCGAAGGCCATCGCCTGCGGGGCCGACGCGGTGATGATCGGCTCGCCGCTGGCGGCCGCCCACGAGGCCCCCGGCCGGGGCTACCACTGGGGCATGGCGACCTTCCACGCCAGCTTGCCCCGAGGGGCGCGCATCCGGGTGGGGGCGCTGGGCACCCTGCAGGAGATCCTGGTCGGCCCGGCCCATGAGAACGACGGCCGCCTCAACCTCTTCGGCGCCCTCAGGACGTCGATGGCCACCTGCGGCTACGAGACGGTCAAGGAGTTCCAGAAGGCCGAGGTCATGGTGGCGCCAGCGTTGCAGACCGAGGGCAAGCAGTTGCAGCGGTCCCAGGGCATCGGGATGGGCCACTAGCCACAAGCCACTGGCGGTTCTGGGGATGTCTGCACACCTGTCAGGGGCGCGGACATCCCCAGAATGGGCTCGTTGATGCGCGCCGTGCGCATCCACCGCTACGGCGGGCCGGAGGTTCTGATCGTGGAGGACGTGCCGCGGCCTGACGCCGGCTCGGGCGAGCTGCTCGTGCGGGTCATGGCTGCGGGCGTGAACCCGGTCGACTGGAAGACGCGCAAAGGCCAGGGAGCGGCCCGGCGCTGGGAGGCGCAGCAATTCCCCCTCATCCTCGGCTGGGATGTGTCAGGGGTGGTCGAGGCGGTGGGCGCGGGCGTCGAGGACTTCGGGCCTGGCGACGAGGTCTTCGGCATGGTGCGCTTTCCGGAGCCCGGCTGCTGCTACGCCGAGTTCGTGGCCGTGCCCGCGGCCGAGGTCGTCCCCAAGCCCGACGTGGTCGACCATCCCCATGCCGCCGCCCTCCCTCTGGTGACGCTGACGGCGTGGCAGGCGCTGTTCACCACGGCTCGGCTGCAACCGGGCGAGACGGTGCTGGTGCATGCCGCGGCCGGGGGAGTGGGTCACGTCGCCGTGCAGCTCGCCAAGTGGAAGGGCGCCCGGGTCGTGGCGACGGCCTCCGCTGCCAACCACGATCTGGTGGCCTCCCTCGGCGCCGACCACGTGGTCGACTACCGGACGTCGCGCTTCGAGGACGAGGTGGGCCCGGTGGACGTGGTGCTGGATGGCGTCGGCGGCGACACCCTCGACCGCTCCTTCGACGTCCTGGGCGGAGGCGGGCGTTTGGTGTCCCTCGTGGCCGACCCGGACGCCGGGCGGGCCCAGCGCGGCGACGTGGAGGCGGGGCGCATCCTGGTGCACCCGATGCGGAGGCTCTCGCTCGAGCTGGCCAGCTGGTCGAATCCGGCCACCTGCTGCCCGTCGTCGGCGCGCAGTTCTCGCTCGACGACGTTCGCGGCGCCCACCAACTGAGCGAGGCGGGCCACGTCCGGGGCAAGGTCGTGCTGCTGGTCGGCGACTAGCGCCGACGCCGGCCGACAAGCCGCGTGCTGCCGAGGCGTGCCGGGTAGGCTGAGCCATGGTCGAGGACGAGCCGTTCGACACGGTGCTGGTGGTCGATTTCGGCGCTCAGTACGCGCAGCTGATCGCCCGCCGCGTCCGCGAGGCCCACGTCTACAGCGAGATCGTCCCCCACACCATGCCCGTGGCCGAGATGCTCGCCCGCAAGCCCAAGGGGATCATCTTCAGCGGCGGTCCCGCGTCCGTGCACGTGGAGGGGGCGCCCACCATCGACCCCGCCGTCTACGAGGCCGGCGTCCCCGTCTTCGGCATCTGCTACGGCGCCCAGCTGGTGGCCCAGCAACTGGGCGGCGAGGTGGCGCGCACGGGGCGGGGAGAGTACGGCCGCACCGCGATGGTGGTGACGAACTCGTCGGTGCTGTTCAGCGAGTTGCCCAGCACCCAGGACGTGTGGATGAGCCACTTCGACTCCATCACCCGCCCTCCCGAAGGGTTCCGCGTCACCGCCACCACGGCAGAGGCGCCCGTGGCCGCTCTGGAGCACCTCGAACGCGGCATCTTCGGCGTCCAGTTCCACCCCGAGGTGATGCACACCGCCCGCGGCCAGGAGGTGCTCAAGAACTTCCTCTACGACGTCGCCGGCTGCCGGCCCACCTGGACCATGGCCAGCATCATCGAGACCTCGGTCGAAGCCATCCGGGCCCAGGTGGGCAGCGAGAAGGTGATCTGCGGCCTGTCCGGAGGCGTGGACTCGGCGGTGGCCGCCGCCCTCGTCCACAAGGCCATAGGGGACCAGCTCACCTGTGTCTACGTCGACACCGGACTCATGAGGGCGGGCGAGAGCGAGCAGGTCGAACAGACCTTCCGTCAGCAGTTCAAGATCGACCTGGTCCACGTCAAGGCTGCCGACCGGTTCCTCGAGCAGCTCAACGACGTGATCGACCCCGAGCGCAAGCGCAAGGCCATCGGTGAGACCTTCATCCGGGTGTTCGAAGAGGTTGCCGTCGACCACAGCGACGCCCGCTTCCTCGTGCAGGGGACGCTGTACCCCGACATCATCGAGTCGGGGACCAAGGACGCGGCCCGCATCAAGAGCCACCACAACGTGGGGGGGCTTCCCGACGACATGAACTTCGAGCTCGTCGAGCCGTTGCGCAACCTGTTCAAGGACGAGGTGCGGGCCATGGGCGAGCAGCTAGGGCTGCCGGAGGAGATCGTGTGGCGCCAGCCCTTCCCGGGCCCCGGCTTGGCGGTGCGCATCGTGGGGACGGTGACCAACGAGCGCCTCCAGATCATCCGCGCCGCCGACGAGATCGTCACCGAGGAGATCAAGAAGGCCGGCTTGTACCGGGAGATCTGGCAGGCGTTCGCGGTGCTGCCGGCGGTACGCAGCGTCGGCGTGATGGGCGACGAGCGCACCTACGCCTACCCGATCGTCATCCGGGCGGTGACCTCCGACGACGCCATGACCGCCGACTGGGCGCGGCTGCCCTACGACGTGCTCGAGCGGTTGTCCAGCCGGATCATCAACGAGGTCCCGGGCGTCAACCGCGTCGCCCTCGACATCACCTCCAAGCCGCCCGGCACCATCGAGTGGGAGTAGTCGAGGGGTAGCCAGGGGTGGACCTGGCGCTGAGCGTGCTCGACCAGTGCCCGGTCCCCGACGGGTCCACCGGGGCTGAAGCCGTGGCTGCCACCCTGGCTCTTGCCAGCGCCAGCGAGGACCTCGGCTATCACCGGTACTGGCTGGCCGAGCACCACAACACCGCCTCGCTGGCCAGCGTCAGCCCCGAGATCCTGGTCGCCGCCGTGGCGGCCCGCACCACCGCGATGCGGGTCGGTTCCGGAGGGGTGCTGCTGCCGCATTACAGCCCGCTCAAGGTGGCGGAGAACTTCCGGTTGCTCCACGCCCTCCACCCCGGCCGCATCGACCTCGGGGTCGGGCGAACCGCCGGCGCCGACCCCGTGGCCGAAGCGGCGCTGCAGTACCGCCCGGGCGCCCTGGGGGACGAGCACTTCGCCCAGAAGGTGGTGGATCTGCTGGGCTTCCTCGACGACGACCTCGATGAGGACCACCCGTACGCCGGCGTGAGGGCGATGCCTACGGCAGAGGACGGGCCCGAGGTGTGGATCCTGGGCTCGAGCAGCCAGGGCGCCGCCTGCGCCGCCTACCTCGGCCTGCCGTTCAGCTTCGCCCACTTCATCACCGCCGACTTCGGGCCCCAGGTGATGGGCGCCTACCGGAAGGGCTTCAGGCCATCGGGACGCCTCGACCATCCCCAGGCGAGCCTCGCCGTGTCGGTGCTGTGTGCCGACACCGACGCCGCCGCCCAGGGGCTGGCGACGTCGGTCGCCGTCTGGCACCTTCGGCGAGAGGGGGCGGAGCGGGGGCCGCTGCTCCCACCGCAGCAGGCGGCGCGACTGCCCCTGACCGACCTGGAGCGGGCCCGGGTGGAGCAGTCCCGCGCCGGGATGGTGGTCGGCACTCCCGAGCGGGTGAAGGACACGCTCGTGGGCCTGGCCGGCGCCTTCGGAGTGGGCGAGGTGGTGGTGCTCACCAACTGCCACGACCAGGCCGCCCGGCTGCGTTCCTACCAGCTGGTGGCAGAGGCCTTCGACCTCCCGCCGGGACGGCAGTGATTCGCCGGCCCCGCCATCACCGGTACGTCAACCAGCGCGGCCGTCAGCTTTTGCTTGTGCATGCCGTGCCGCTGACCGGGCCTCGTATGCGAAGTGCGCGACCAGTGCAGCAAGAAGCAATGCCAGCACCAGCAGGGCTGCGACGTCAGCGAGGCGGGAGCCGTACTGGTCGGGGATGGTGGTCACCGAGTCACCCGCGGCCGGGCCGACATGGACGCCGAGGATGAACAGCGCGCCGCCTCCGGCCAGGACCGCCCAGAAGCGTGGGCCGGCAACGTGATGGCGAGGATCATGCGGTACGAGATTGCGGTCACGACCGAGGCCAACCCCGGTGAAGTGGGGCGAGACCTTCCGTTGCCCCCACCCACTCGTAACTGAAGGCTTGGCCCCGAGACGTGCGCACCTCCACCCGCCTGTAGAGAATCCCTTCGGCCTCGATCCCGTCCAGAAGCGCCAACGCTTCAGCGGCGACGCCGGGGGCGAGAACGACGACGGCCCCCGGCACCTCCTCCGCCTCATCATCGAAGGTTGCAGCGGGATATCCGTTCCCGGTGTCCCAGAGGCGGCCACGGGCGGTTGCGGGTACCCACGAGGCTGCATAGGGCCTGAGCAGCTGCCAGCGACATTCGCCGGGCAGCAGCGTGCCGTAGACGAACACGGCGTCGGTCACCCCAACCTCCAACCGACGGGTCGATCGACCCGCGCGTTGTCGAACACGGCCACGGGGCAGCGTCGCACGCCGGTGCACCGGTCGCGGCGCGAATACCAAGGCTGTATTTTGGAGGCGTGGCCGTCCCCTCGTCGTATTCGCCGGCCAGCCCCTTCGATCACGACCATCTGTTGGGGCTGAACCCGGTCCAGCGGGAGGCGGTCGCCCA
>JAHWJQ010000095.1 GCA_019348305.1 Actinomycetota bacterium | reverse complement strand
CCCACGATGGGCGAGTTGAGCCGGGCGCCACCGGTCGAGCCGTGGAAGGCGGCGTCGCCGAAGGCGAAGATCCCGCCGTCGCTGGCCACGAGCCAGTACCCCTGGCCGCTGCCGGTGGCGGCCATGCCCACGATCGGCTTGTTCAGGCGGATGGCCCCGGTGGAGCCGAAGAACCGGGCGTCACCGAAACTGAAGATGCCGCCGTCAGCGGCCACCAACCAGTAGCCCTGCCCGCTCGGCGTGCGGGCCATGTTCACGATGGGCGAGTTGAGCCTGAGATCGCCCGTGGAGCCGAAGAAACCGGCCTCGCCCAAGGAGAAGATCCCGCCGTCACTGCCCACCATCCAGTACCCGACCACGTCGGGCGGCGCCGCGGCGTTGCCCGACTGCACCGCCACCACCGCATTGGTGAGGTCGAGGGCGCCGCTGCCGTACTGGTCGTCGGGGCCCCGGGCGCCGAGGTCGCGGACCGAGCCCAGCAGGGCCCGTCGGACCGTGGCGAGGTCGGGGTTGATGCCGAGCAGGACCGCGGCGGCCCCGGCCGCGTGCGCCGCGGCCATGGAGGTGCCTGAGTCGTAGAAGAACCCGAACTGGTTGCTGGTGGGGTCGAAGCCCTCCTGGAGGACCCCGTTGCGATGGTCGCGGGCGGGGAACAGCCGGCCAGCGGCGCTCAAGTCGCCGCCCGGGGCGGTGGCGGCGAGCTCGCAGCCGGTGTTGGAGTAGCCCGCCCTGGTGCCGTCGTAGCGGAGGGCGCCGATGGCTATGGCAGTCGGGCAGGCGGCGGGGTAGGCCACCGGCACCAGCCGGTCCTCGGCTTCGTTGCCGGAGGCGGCGATGACCAGTGCGGTGGCCGAGGCGCGGGCGACCGCTCGGCAGAGGGCGGCGGAGTACTCCCCGCCAAGGGAGAGGTTGATCACCCTGGCGCCCTGCTGGGCGGCATAGAGGACCGCCGCCGCGGTGTCGGAGATCGACCCCTCCCCCAGCTCGTCGAGCACCTTGATGGGCAGGAGCTGCGCGTTCGACGCCACGCCCGCCACGCTGGGGCCGCCGCCGGCGCCGGTGAGGTTGTCGGTGCGCTGGGCGATGGTCCCCGCGATGTGCGTCCCGTGGCCGTTCTCGTCGTCGGCGACGACGTCGTTGTGCACGAAGTCGTAGTCGATGTCGGTGCGCACGACGCCAGGCTCGAAGCCGTCGCTGCCACCCTGGAGGATGCCGCTGTCGACGATGGCCACCATGACGCCGCTGCCCTGCACCAGCGGGTGGACAGGCTCCCAGTTGAGGGTGCCGCGGTTGTCGCCCCCGGCGGGCTGGAGGTTCCACTGCTGGGGATAGAGGTTGTCGGTGGGGGGGGCCAAGGCCCGGACCCGGCCGTCGACCTCCACTGACACCACATCAGCGCGAGCCCGGTAGGAGGCGAGGGCTGCCGCGACGTCATCCACTGCTACGACGTCGGTGTTGATGGCACCCAGGTGGCTCCGCAGGCGGGCACGGGCGGCGCCGTGGGCAGCGCGAACAGCGCCGTCGCCTGCCTTCTCGCCGAAGGTGACGAGGAGCTGGGCACCTCCGGCCACCGTTGCGCCCGGAACTGCGGGTGCCGCCGGGGCCGGGGCCAGGATCTGGGTGGCGGCGGCGACGACGAGAGCTATGGCGAAGCGGGGGCGCACAGTCGGGAGAGCGTATGGGACCGCGCACTAGTGTTTTTGCCGCCGTGCCGCCCGATCCGCCTGCCGAAGCCGTGCCCGTACTGCCGCGGCCCGAGTTGGCCAGAGAGGTCGCCGAGGCGGCCGCCGCCCGGGCGGCAGAGCCGAGCTTTCCCTCTGAACAGCTGGCTCGCATCCGCACGGCAGCCGCCCGCCTCGCCCCCGACCAGTCCCCGGCCGGCGACCTGCGCCAGGCCGCCCTCCTGCTCGAGCGCCAGGCCGTGGTCGACCTGGAGGTGCCTACCGCATCGGCGGTGCCGGGCGTGGCGCTGGTCAAGCTGGTGCTGAAAAAGCTCATGATCTGGTACCTGCGCTTCCTCGCCCACCAGATCACCTCCCTCGGCCAGGCCACCGCTCGCTTCGGCCTCTCCGTAGCCAGCCGGGTGGACGGCGTCGAGGCCGAGGTGGCGGTACTGCAGGAGCGGGTGAGTCGCCTCGAGGCCTCCCTCTCCGAGCCGGCCCGCCCCGAGCCGGCCCGCCAGTGAAGGCGCCGGTTCCTCCGCTCCGGGGGGCCGCTCGGGCCCTGCACCAGTTCGTCCCCAACTTCGCGGCCGGCGACGCCATCGGCACCCACGTCCGCCATAGCCAGGCAACGCTGCGGGCGGCCGGCTGGGAGAGCGAGATCTTCTACGACGAGGCGCAGGCGTCGGTGCGCAAGCTGGGACGCCATTTCTCCACCTTCGACCCCCGCCACGACGGCCACGCCTGGCTCCTGTTCCAGCTGTCGACCGGCACCCGGATGACCCAGTACGTGATGGATTCGGGGATGCCCTTCGGCGTCTACTTCCACAACGTCACCCCGCCCCGCTACTTCGAGCGGTGGGAACCGGGGGCGGCCGAGAACCTGCGCACCGCCCTGGCCGACGTGCGCCGCCTGGCGCCCCTGGCCCGCTTCGCCCTCGCCAACTCGTCGTTCAGCGAGGCCGACCTCCGCCACGCCGGCTACGACCCGACCGAGGTCGTCCCGGTGCTGGTCGACGCCAAGGACCTCGAGCAGGCTCCCAACGAGCGGCTTCTTCGCCGCCTGCGCCGGGAGACGGCCGGCGGTGGCCGGCGGTGGCTCTTCGTCGGCCGTACCGCGCCCAACAAGTGCCAGCACGACCTGATCGCCGCCTTCGCCGCCTACCGCTCGGTGTACGACCCCATGGCCCGCCTCACCCTGGTCGGCGGGCGCACCTCCAACGTCTACTACCGGTCCCTCGAGCTGCTGGCCGACGAGTTGGGGGTGGGCGAGGAGGTCGAGTTCACCGACACCATCACCGACGCCGAGAAGCTCGCCTGCTACCGGGCGGCCGACGTCTTCGTCTGCCTGTCCGAGCACGAGGGCTTCAAGGTCCCCTTGATCGAAGCCATGCACGTGGGGGTCCCGGTGGTCGCCTACGCCGCCAGCGCCGTGCCCGAGACGGTGGGCGAGGCCGGCCTGCTCCTCGACACCAAGGACCCGCTGGTGGTGGCCACGGCCGTCCATCGGGTGCTGGGCGACGACGCGCTGCGGGGCGAGCTGGTGGGTGCGGGCCACCGGCGGGCCGAGGAGCTCTCCAGCGAGCGGACGAGTCGCCGGCTCCTCGATGCCCTGGACCGCTTCGTCGTTGCCGGTGGGTGAGCGGCGGCTGGCCTTCGTCCCGCCCCGCTACGGCACCGACGTGGTGGGCGGTTCTGAGTCCGTGCTGAGGGAGGCGGCCCACGGCCTGGCCGCCCGCGGCTGGGACGTCGACATCCTGACCACCTGCGCCCGCAGCCACTACACCTGGCAGAACGCCTATGACCCCGGCTCTTTCTCTGACGGCGGTGTCACCGTCCACCGCTTCCCCACGGTGCACGACGGCCACAAACTGGCCCGCGACACCATCGAGCGGCGCATCCAGCTCGGCCTGCCGGTGACCGCAGACGAGGAGAGGGTGTGGCTCAACGGCGACTTCCGGGTGCCCGAGCTGTTCCACCACCTGCTGCGCCACGCCGGCGACTACCGCGCCATCGTCTTGTCGCCCTATCTGTTCTGGACCACCGTGAACTGCTCGGTGGTGGCGCCGGCCAAGACGGTCGTCATGCCCTGCCTGCACGACGAGCACTACGCCTACCTCGAGCTCTTCCGGCCGGTGCTGGGCCAGAGCGGCCAGATCTGGTTCCTCTCGGGCCCCGAGCACGAGCTGGCCCACCGCCTGGGGCCGCTCGCTCCTCACCGGGTGACCGGCGCCGGCGTCCACGTCCCCGCCGCCTACGACGCCGACGGCTGGCGGCGGCGGCGGGGGGTGCAGCGCCCCTTCATCCTCTACGCCGGCCGCCGCGAGAACGGCAAGGGGTGGGACCAGTTGCTGGGGGCCTACACCCGCGCCGTCATCGACCACGGGCTCGACCTCGACCTCGTGACCATGGGGGTGGGTCCCGTGGAGCCCGCCCCGGTGGTGGCCTCGCGGGTCGTCGACCTGGGCTTCGTCGACGAGGCCGAGGTGCCGAACGTCTTCGCCGCGGCGGACGTGTACGTGCAGCCCAGCCGCAACGAGAGCTTCTCCCGCACCATCATGGAGGCCTGGCTGGCAGGAACGGGGGTCATCGCCAACTCGGCCAGCGAGGTCGTCGCCTGGCACTGCCGGCGCTCCGGCGCCGGCATCACCTACGCCGACTTCGACGAGTTGGTGCAGGCCCTGGTGGTGGCGGCCGAGCATCCCGAGGCACTTCGCCAGTTGGCCGCCGCCGGGCGGCAGTACGTGCTGGCCGAGTACGCCTGGCCGGCGGTGCTCGAGCGGATGGAAGCCGCCCTCGAGGAGTTGCCGGCGTGACGGGGGCACTGGCGTGAGCCGCGTGGTGGTGGCCGGGCCCTACCCCACCATGCCGGGGCCGGAGGCGGCGGCCACCTTCGCGCTGGTGCGGGAGCTGGTGGCGGACGGTGACGAGGTGACGGTGGTGTCGCCGGCGCCGTCGGCGGCCCACCATCATCTCGACCTGGGCGGTGCCCGCGGGGCCCTGCGGCTGGCCCGCATGGCGGTGGGGGCCGACCGCCTGGTGGTACGTCTCGACGCCGAGTCGCTGGCCGCGTCGTCGGACCCGCCCCGGGCGGTCCCCGGCCGCCTGGGGCTGGCGCTCGCCCTGCGCCGGCCCGGGCACGTCGAGGTGCGCCTCGACCGCGTGCCCGCCAGCGTCAGCCGGCGCTGGACGTCGCTGGTGCTCGCGCCAGCGGCCAGGGTGGTGGTGGCGAGCGAGGACGAGCGGGCCGCGCTGGTGGGCGCCGGGGTGGAGCCGGCCAAGGTGGCGGTGGAGGAACCGCGGCCGGCGCCGGCGCCCGAGCGGCCGTCACTCCCGGGCGACGCCGAAGCAGCGCCGGCCGAAGCCGCCGACCTCGAAGAGCTGGTGCGCCGGCGGGCGCTGCAGCAGCGGTTGCTCACGCCGGGGGCGGGCGGGCCGGCGGCGGGGCGGGCCAGCCTGCCCCTGCGCCACCTGAGCCGCATGGAGCGGGCGCCGGTCAAGTCGAACAAGCTGGCTGGGGTGCTGGTCAAGCGGGTGCTGGCCAAGCTCCTGGCTTGGCAGTTCGACTGGGTCATCGAGCACGTCAACCAGCTCCACCAGGCGACCATCGACGCGCTGGACGAGCTGGAACGGCGTCACCCCAGCGACGACACCACCTCATAGAGCGCCTCGGCCGCCCGCGCGAAGGAGTGGGCGGCGGCGTACTCCCTGGCCCCCCGCCCGAGGGCGCCCCGGCGGGCCGGGTCGGCCAGCAGCGTGACCAGCACATCGGCCAGCTGTCGGGCGCCGGCTCCCGCGGGGATGGCGACGGCGGCAGTGCCAGGCACCGCCCGGTTGGGCCCGATGGCGGTGATGACCGTGGGGACGCCGGCGGTGAGGCAGTCGCCGATGGCTCCCGACGACTCGCCGTTGGTGGCCGCCCGCAACTGCACGGCCACCCAGGCCCGGTCGAGCCAGCGCAGGTAGTCCTGGTCGTCGAGCTCGCCGGTCACCTGCACCCGGCTGGCGACGCCCAGTTGCCGCGCCCGCTCGTGGACGGCGCCGGCGTCAGCTGCGCTGGCCGGCCCCACGAACACCAGCTGGGCGTCGGCGGCACCAACGGCGCCGGCAGCCTCTGCAAAGGCCTCGACCACGAGCGGCGCCTGCTTCAAGACGTTGACCATGCCGAAGCTGGCCACCACGGGCGGGCCCCGCCGGCGGTCGGCCGGAGTGGGGGCGGCCAGCGGGACGGCCCCCAGGCTGAAGGGCAGCACGTCGATGCGTCCCCGGTCGCCGGCACGGGCGTCGAGGCGGGCCAGCTCGGCCGCGAACGCCGAGGTGGCGAGGAAGCGCCGGCTGTGGCCGATGACCTCGCGTGCCATCAGCACCCCCCACCGCTCGGCCTCGTGGTTGTCGATCCACCCCTGGCCGCCCAGGTGCTCCGGCACCCGGCCGGCGTACATCCGCTGCAGGGTGGCGTGGAAGCCGCCCGGTGCCGCCTCCGGATGCTGCCAGGCGGCGAAGCGGTACAAGTTGGTGAGGCGTACGTCGTGGGCCAGGACCACCCCCGGCCGGCGGGACAGCATGGCCAGGGCGCCCGTGTGGAACTCGCTGTTGCCGATCGAATAGACGACGCCGTCATAGGGGCGGGCCAGGGCCTCCAGGCGCTCTAGTGATGCCAGCCGGTGCACGGCCACCCCATCGGGCGCCTGTGCCGCCTCCATCGACGCCCGCTCGTGGGGAGGGCCGTCGACCAGTGCATCGACCTCGCACAGCTCCCGCAGCTCCTCCAGCAGCCGGGTGCTGTAGTCGGCCACGCCGCCCCCCTGCGGCGGCAGCGGCGTGGCCAGGGCCATCCGCAACCGCCCCCGCCCGCCCGCCCCCGCCGGCCTGTCCCGCCTCAACGGCCGGTGCCGCTGGGCGACCACGCGGTCGTAGACGGCGAGGGTTCCGGCGGCCACCTCGGCCCAGGTCCGCGGCGGCCGTGCCGCGTGCTCCGACAGCCGGCGCCGGTGCCCCTCGTCGGTGAGCGCCTGGGTGATGGCGGCGGCGGTGGCGTCCGGGTCGCTGGCGTCGAAGAGCGCCTCGGGCGCCAACAGCTCGGGCACCGCCGTGCGGTTCGCCCCGATGGCCGGCGTGGCGCAGGCGAGGGCTTCGGCCAGGGGGAGGCCGAACCCCTCGGCCAACGACGGGAAGACGAACAGCGCGGCGGCCTGGTTCAGCGCCACCAGCGTTTCCTCCGACACCCACCCGGTGACCAGGAACCGCCGGCCGAAGCCGCGCTGGTCGGCCATCACCTCGAAGTGGTGTCGTCGCAAGGGCGGCAGGTGGCAGGCCAGCACCAGTTGCCAACGCTCTCGCACGGCCGCCGGCAATCGCCCCCACCCCTCGAGCAGGCCCTCCACGTTCTTGCGGGGGTCGCTCCCGCCCGTGTACAGGACGTAGTCCCGCTCCAGCCCTCCAACGGCGGCCCGCGCCGCGTCGAGCGCCGCTTCCCGGGAGGCGGGCGGGCGGAAGGCCGGCGCGGGGGCAAGCTCGACCGTCGAGACGCGGTCGCGGTGGACGCCCAGGAGGCGGACGGCTTCGCCGGCGCTGTGGCGGGAGATGGCGACGACGTGGTCGGCCTGGCGCACCAGTTCGCGCCGCGCCCGGTAGCGCCGGCGCAGGCCGGGGTCCTGCAGGTACTGCTCGGGCATGGCCTCGGGGATGAGGTCGAACAGGGTCACCACCAACCGGAGGCGGCGGGCCGCCGGCGGGATGAGCCGGTCGAGGGGGATGCTGAGCTCGAAGGGCGAGGCCACGTGCAGCAGGGCGCCGTCGGGGTAGGCGGCCTCGTCGACGAAGCGGAGCTTTCCCGCCGCCACCAGGGGCTCGATGCCGCCCGGGAGGGCGAGGTCGGGGTTCAACAGGTAGGAGGCGACGCGCTCGGGTGCGGCGTCCTCCAGGGATCGGGCCAGCTCCACGACGTAGCGGGCGATCCCCCGGTCACGGTGGTCGACGCTCTGGGCCCCCTGGAGGTCGACCAGGACGGGCGGGGGCGCGGCCGGCGTCAGCGACCCGGTTCTCCGGGATCGGCGCTGCGGTCGCCGGCGCCCGGCCGTGCCCGTAGCTGCGCCACCTCGTCCCGCAGGCCGGTCACCTCCTCCCGCAGCCCGGTCACCTCGCCCCGCAGCTGCTCCACGGCGTCGGTGAGGCCGGCCA
>JAHWJQ010000094.1 GCA_019348305.1 Actinomycetota bacterium | reverse complement strand
GCCGGCTCGGACCTGGGCCACGGGCAGGTGGGCGAGCCCGGCGGCGGTGACGGCGGCGGCGAAGGCGAGCTTGTCCATGCCGAGGGCGGCGCCGGCCACCGAAGGCCCCGTGTACCGCAGGCCGGCCAGGTCGAGTGCTCCCTGGAGAGTGCCGTCCTCGCCTGGCCCTCCGTGGCAGCAGTTGACGACGGCGCTCGTGTCGAGCCCCTTGCGCTTGGCCAGCCCGCCGACCTCGACCACGAAACCCCCCTCCTGCAGCCGGGCCCGGCGCTTCTTGGCCGGCGGCCCGTCCACGAAGGCCTGGGCCTCCAGGTCGGCCTCGACCGCGAAGAACTCCCCGCCCTTGGTCCAGTAGAGGGCGTCGACCTCGTGGCCGGCCTCGACCAGCGCCCGGGCCGCGAGCAGGCCGAGCAGGATGCTCACGTCGTGCTCAGGGGAGGGGCCGCCGAAGAGGACTGCGGGTCGGCTCAAGTGATCTCTCCTGGTCAGGGGAAGTGGTCGGGAAGGTCGTTTTCGAAGAGGACGACGTGATCGGGCCCCGTATTCTCCTTCACCCAGGCGGTGGCGCCAGCACGGTCGTCGACCATCACCACCCGGGCCCGGCCTTGGTGGGCGCCCGCTTGCAGGGCCTTGCGGTTGGTGGAGCCGATGATGACGATGTCGGTCGCCACCTCCGAGGCCGCCGCCGCGAAGCGCTCGTTCTCGGCCGCCTGGCGCTCCCCCAGCTCGACCATCCCGGGGGTGACCACGACCACGCCGGCCGCCTTGTCGGCGTAGTGCCGCAAGGTGGTGAGGGCGGCGGCGGCTCCTGCCGGGTTGGCGTTGTAGGTGTCGTCGATGAACGTGGCCCCGGTGCTGCCCTTGGTGATCGAGCGGCGGTTGGCGGCCGTCGGCAGGTCTGCCAGCCGGCGCGCGATCACCTCGGGGGGGACACCCACCTGGCGAGCGAGGGCCACGGCCACGGCCACGTTGGTCGGGGCCGCGTCGCTGCCTTCGATCCGAGCCAGCTCCTCGCCATCGAGGTGCACCACCAGCGCGTCGGCCACGAAGCCGGCCCTCACGTCGGCCGTGGGGTCGACCGACGAGCACCTCACGACCCGCTTTCCCGAGGCCTCGAGCTGTTCCACCATGGGCGCCAGCCACGGGCTGTCGACGTTGAGCACGCACGTCTCGGCGGTGGAGAAGATCTCGGCCTTGGCCGCGGCGATCCGCTCTTCGGAGCCCATCCGCTCGAGGTGGACCGGGCCGATGGCGGTGATGGCGGAGATGCTCGGGCGCACCCACTGGCACAGCTCGGCGATCTCGCCCGGTCCGTAGGTGCCCATCTCGGCCACGAAGACCTCGGTGCCCGGGGTGAGGTTCTCGTTGATGGCCCGGGCCAGGCCGGCGGAGTTGTTGAAGCTGGCCGGCGTGGGGACGACGGTGCGGCTGGCGCCGATGAGGTGGGCGGTGTAGCCCTTGGTGCTCGTCTTGCCGTACGACCCGGTGATGGCGACGACGGTGGGGCCGATGCTGCGCAGCTTCTTTGTCGCCTGATCGACGAAGGCCTGGGCCAGCCGTCGCTCGAGGGGCGCGGTGATGGCCAGCGCGGCATCCAGGAAAGCCGGCGCCCCGGCGGCGACCAGCGCCGCCAACGGCACCGGCACCCCGACCAGCGCGCCCAGCGCCACGGTGGCGAGGCAGAGTGCGCCCCACACGGCAGCCAGCGTGCGGAGCCGGCGGGTCCACCGCAGAGGCCCCGGGGCGGTGCCCCGGACGTGCAGGCCGAAGGGGCCGACCGCCACCGGGAGGGCCACCAGCAGCGCGAACACCGGTGAGATGGTGCTCAAGACCACATTGACCGCCACCCCCACGGCCAACAACCGGTTGAAGCCGAGACCGAACCACCAGCGCACGGCGAAGCGGGAGCACGAGCCGACCAGGTAGTGCTCGCGCTGGGCCACCCGCAACCAGCGCAGGCCGGCGAGGGCAGTGGCGACGAGGCATGCTGCGGTCGCGAACAGCGTCATCAGAGGTGCCGGCGAACCGCGGCCGCGATCGCCTCGGGGGCAGAGGTGGGCGTGAAGTGACCCACGGCCGCCAGCGTCGTGAGGTTGGCCTTGGGGCCCAGCAGCGACGCCGCCCGCTCGGCCACCGCCACCGGGGCCTGGTCGTCCTCGTCCCCCCACACGAGCTCGACGGGACAAGCCACGGCGGCCAGCTGCTCCTCGTAGCTTTCGTTGGTGACGGTCACGAGCACGTCGCGCATGATGGCCGAGGGGGCGTTGCGGTAGTCGGCCGAGCCGGAGCGCCGCCGCAGCGCCTCCATCCGCTCGTCGCCCAAGAGGCCCCGGCGGTGCAGCGTCCTGGCCAGGCGGAACTTGATCGGAGCCTTCGCCGGCGGCCGGTCCGTGCGGCGCAACAGGGGGACGCCGGTCAACACCAACGCCTTGACCCGTTCCGGTTGGAGGGCGGCCAGGTGCAGCGCCACCCGGCCGCCGAAGGAGTGACCGATGACCACCGCCGGCGCCTCGAGGTCGTTCTGCAGCACCGGCGCCACGGCGGCCGCGTAGCCGGCGCTCCCCATCGCCCGGGGCGGCTCGGGTGTGGCGCCGCCGAAGCCCGGAAGGTCGAGGGCCACCGACCCCGTGGCCGGGGCCAGATCGGTGAGGCAGGCGGCGAAGTCGGAGGCTTTGTGCAGCCACCCGGGCAGCGCCAGCACCCGGAACGGCGGTTCGCCGAAGGTGGTGCCGAAGATCCGGCCCTGGTCGAACGCCTTGCGCATCGGCGGCAGGGTATCCGCGTGCCTGTCGCACCCCCTCCGTAGGGTGCGCACGTGCAACCGTCGCAGGTCACCGAGGGCCTCAACCCGTCCCAGCACGAGGCCGTCACCACCGATGCCGCCCCGGTGTGCATCCTGGCCGGAGCGGGCTCGGGCAAGACGCGCGTCCTCACCCGCCGCATCGCCTACCGCGTCCTCACCGGCACGGCCGACGCTCCCCACGTCCTCGCCCTCACCTTCACCCGCAAGGCCGCCGGTGAGCTGCGCTCGCGGCTGGCGGCGCTGGGGGTGCGCGACCAGGTCGTCGCGGGCACCTTCCACTCGGTGGCCTACGCCCAGTTGCGCCGGCGCTGGGCGGATCGAGGCGAGCACCCGCCGGCGCTGCTCGACCGGAAGGTGCGCCTCATCGCCCCCCTGCTCGGCCGGCACCGGTCCGGTTCGGCCGCCGTCCAGCCCGCCGACGTGGCCGCCGAGATCGAGTGGGCCAAGGCCCGCATGATCCCGGCCTCGCGCTATGAGGACGAGGCGGCGGCAGCCGGGCGCAAGCCCCCACTCCCCTCCCCTGTCATGGCCGCCCTCTACGAGCGCTACGAGGCCGACAAGCGAAAGCGGGGGCTGGTCGACTTCGATGACATGCTCGCCCTGTGCGCCCGCGCCCTCGCTACCGACGAGGAGTTCGCGGCAACCCAGCGGTGGCGCTTCCGCCACCTCTTCGTCGACGAGTTCCAAGATGTGAACCCCGTGCAGTTCAGCCTGCTCACGGGCTGGCTGGGCGACCGCTCCGACCTCTGCGTCGTCGGCGACCCCAACCAGGCCATCTACTCCTGGAACGGGGCCGACCCCGCTCTGCTCACCGGCTTCGGCCGGCTCTTTGGCACAAGCGCCACGGTGCGCCTGGAGGACAACTACCGCTCGACCCCCCAGGTGCTCGGCCTGGCCAACGCCGTGCTCGCCCCATCCGGGCCCACCCCCTGCTCGACGCCGACGTTGCGGGCCACCCGGGCCGACGGCGCCCTGCCTTCGGTGCAGTGCTACCCGACCGACGTGGCCGAAGCTCGCGGCGTCGCCGCCCGCATCCGGCGCAGCCACGGCCCGACCCGGCCCTGGTCGCACTTCGCCGTGCTCACCCGTACCAACGCCCAGGGCCTGCTGTTCGAAGAGGCCTTCCGGGCCGCCTCCATCCCCTTCCGGGTACGCGGAGGAGGCGCCTTCCTCAACCAGCCCGAGGTCAAAGAGGCCCTGGCCGACATCGGCCGGCTTCCTGCCGCCGTCCCGTTCTCCAGCCGCATCGGCGAGCTCGAGGCAATGGTCCGCTCCGATGCGGGTACCGACGAGCGCCGCCTCAGCCTCGAAGGGCTGGTGCGGCTGGCCTCGGAGTACGCCAGCCTCGATCCCCAGGCGTCGGTGGCCGGTTTCTCGGCCTGGCTGGCCGCCACCGTGAAGGGCGACGAGCCCGAGGCCGGCGGTGACGCCGTCGACATCGTCACCTTCCACCGGGCCAAGGGGCTGGAGTGGCCGGCGGTGCACGTGGCCGGCCTGGAAAAGGGGCTGGTGCCGATCGGTCGAGCCGACACCGCCGAAGCCGAGGCCGAGGAGCGCAGGTTGCTCTATGTCGCCATCACCCGCGCCCGCGACGAGCTGTCGTGCTCGTGGGCGCAGCGGCGCACCTTCGGCGAACGCTCCGTCAACCGCTCGGCCTCGCCGTGGATGCCGAACATCGAAGCCGCCATCCGGGCCATACGTAGCGAAGGCCCGTCAGCCGACTGGCGCCGGTACCTCGACCGTGAGCGGACCCGCCTTCGGTCCGTCGACGGCGGCAGGCGGGGCGCCAAGGGCCGCGCCGTGCTCCAGGGCTTGGGCGCCGAGCCCGATCCTGACGTGTTCGCCGCCCTCAAGGCATGGCGGGCGGGGGCGGCCAAGGCCGCCAACGTTCCGGCCTACGTGATCTTCCACGACACCACCCTCGCCGCCGTGGCCGAGCTGCGGCCCCGCACCCGTGACGCCTTGCTCAGCGTGCCCGGGCTTGGTCCGGTCAAGGCCGAGCGCTACGGGGCCGCCCTGCTCGCGCTGGTCTCTGAGCACGCTCGCACCGCCTGATCGACCCCTTTCCTAGGATCTGGCAGTGCGGTTCCAGATCGTCCAGTCGTTCGACGGCCCCCTCGACCAGGTCGAAGACGCGCTGGTCGATCCGGCCTTCCTGGAGCGGCTGGGCGAGCTGCCCAAGCTGGGCCGGCCGGAGCTGATGAGCCGGGTGGTCGAGGGGCCGCTGGTGCACCAGGAGGTGAGGTACCGCTTCACCGGAGAGCTGAGCGCCGCCGTGCGCAAGGTGGTCGACCCTCAGCGCCTGACGTGGGTGGAGAAGTCCTCGCTCGACCGCCGGGCCCACCGCAGCACGTGGCACATCGTGTCCGACCACTACAAGCACCTCCTGCGCTGCTCGGGCACCTTCGAGCTACACGAGGCGGGCGGCGCCACCCGGCGGACGACGCAGGGCGAGATCAAGGTCAGCGTGCCCTTCGTGGGGGGGAAGGTGGAGGCGGCGATCGTGTCCGGGCTGCGGGAGCACGCCCAGATGGAGGAACGAGTCATGGCGGGGTGGCTCGAGCAACGGTGAGTTCTTCCTTGACGGGAAGGCCCACCGGCGCGACAACGGAGGGGTGAGCACCTCTCTCTGGGCCGCCGACGACGGGTGGCCGTACCCCGATGCGCTGGGTGACCTGGTCGACGTGGAAAGTGGGGCCGACGACGATCTGCTGTCGGTCCTCGCGGACACGCACCTGCTCGACACCCTCGACCCCGTCGAGCGCGAGGTGATCTCGGCCCGGTTCGGCCTGAGGGGCCACGAGTTGCGCACCATGAAACAGCTCCATGCCGACCTCGGCCTGTCCCGCAGCGACCTCCGCCTGGCCATGGGGTCGGCCCTGGCCAAGCTCCGAACGCACCTCTCAGCGTGAGCAGCCCCTCGTGAACCGGGTTCGGTAGAAGTGGCGTATCCTCTGGCCATGTCCTCCCCGTTCTGGATGTCCATCGAAGTCTTCGACGGCGCGTCCAGCGCCGCTTCCTGGGCCGAGTCGTGGGGCGACACACTGGTGGAGAACGCGCTCGTATCCGGCGCCGTGGACTGGTCATGGCAGCGGGGCTCCTTCGGCACCACCTTCGAGGTGGCCTTCACCGACGCCGAAGCCTGGGAGCGCTATCGGGAATCCGCAGGCGTGCAGGCCGCGCTGGACGCCGTGCCCGATCCGTTCAGCGGGCTGCTCGTCTACCGCGGTCGTGGCGGAAGCGCGGGGATGCCGTCTCCCAAGAGGCCGCGACCGCTCAAGGGTGCCGGTGCCGCCGGCCTGCCCCTCCCCCTCGACGAGGAGTGGCTCCTCGCCCGGGAGCAGTTCGAGCGCCCCGCTCACCTCCTCAGCCTGGGCTGATCAACCGCCCGGTTGGGGGTCGGCGCCCCGGCGGGCCATCATCTCGGCGATCTTGGCGAAGTCGACCGAGATGAAGATCGCCTCTGCCTCGGCGGTCAGGTCGTCTCCCGCGAACAGCCGGGCCGAGGTGAAGATCTTGCGCCCCTCGGTCCGCACGAGCTCGCCGTCGAAGCGCAGGAGGGTGTGGAGGGGCGTAGGGCGGCGGTAGCGGACCGTGAGGGTGCCGGTCATCCCTGGTCGGCCTCCGAGGGACTGGGCCATGCCCAGGACCTCGTCGAAGGCGGCGGCCACGTAGCCGCCGTGCACGGCGCCCGGAGGCCCCTCGTAGGCAGAGCCGAAGCGAGCCGTGCCGACCACCTTGCCCTCGGAGATCCCAAGCTCGAGGGGCGGGGCCAGCGGGTTGGCCAGGCCGATGATCGGGCTGTGGTCGAAGAACGCGTGGGGATCGCCGGCGTTGGCCGACTCGGCGAAGCCTTCGAAGGAGTGACCCCGGGGATAGCCCTCGAGGGAGGCGGCGACGGCCTCGAGTGCCTCGGCCGCGTCAGACAGCGCCTCGGCCGGTGCCTGGGTCGCCACCAGCCGCTCGATGACGAGGCGGGTGGCGGCGGCCAGCCGGCGCATCTCGGCCCGTTGCGGCGGCACCTCCGCCCGCTGCATCTCCTGCACGAGGCCGGCGAAGCCATCGGGGTTGTCCGGCAGCTCTGTCATGGCTTCTCCAGCTCGAAGTCGACCAGTAGGGGCGCGTGGTCGGACGGGAGTTTTCCCTTGCGGGCGTTGCGGTCGATGAGCGCGAAGGTCACCTGGTCGGCCAGCGGGCGGGTGACCAGGACCAGGTCGATCCGCATGCCTCTGTGGTTGTGGAAGTCGCCGGCCCGGTAGTCCCACCAGCTGAACAGGCGGTCCTCTGGGTGTTCGAGCCGGAAGGCGTCGACGAGCCCCCAGTCGAGCAGCGCCTGCACCTCGGCCCGCTCGGCCTCACTCACGTGGGTGCCGCCGTGGGCTCGGGCCGCGTCCCACACGTCACGGTCGTCGGGGGCCACGTTGAAGTCGCCGCACACCACCCCCTGGTCGGCGGGGTCACAGGTGGTGGCGATGTGATGGCGAAGGTCACGAAGCCAGGCCAGCTTGGCCTGGTAGTGCTCGCTGCCGACGGCGCGGCCGTTGGGGACGTACACGCTCAGCACCCGCACCCCGCCGCAGGTGGCCGAGAGAAGGCGGCTCTCGACGGTCTCGTCCTCAGTGGCGTGGGAGAAGCCGGCGACCACGTCGTCGAGGCCGACACGGCTGACGATGGCCACCCCGTTCCACTGCCCGCTGCCGTGGTGGGCCACGTCATAGCCGAGGGCATGGAACGGCATGGTGGGAAAGGCGGCATCGGCCATCTTGGTCTCCTGCAGGCACAGGACGTCCGGGGAGGCATATTCCAGCCAGGCTTCCACCCTGGGCAGGCGGGCCTTGAGCGAGTTGACGTTCCAGGTGGCGATGCGCATCGCCCCCCCATCCTGCCCTCCGCCCCGACCGCCAACGTCGATCATGAGGGCCCCTTCGGCGACCACAGCTGGCCAAACGATTGGAAGCCGCGACCAGAAGGGCCCGAATGTTGGGGGCGCTACTGGTCGGCGGCCTCAGGCACCGGCGCGGGCGCTCGATTTCTTGGCCGCCGCTTTCTTGGCCGCCGCCTTCTTGGTGGCCGCCGCCTTCTTGGCCGGCGCCTC
>JAHWJQ010000093.1 GCA_019348305.1 Actinomycetota bacterium | reverse complement strand
CGGCGCTGCCTGTGGCCGCCCGGCGGGGCGGCGCCGTCGAGGCCGAGCTGCGTCAGCTCGACGGCGACGGACCGCTGGTGGGTTGGTTCCGCCTCGAAGGCGGCAAGCACCGGGGGGCGATCGGCCCGGCCGAGGGGGAGACGATCGCCCGGCTGGTCCACACCGCGGTGGAGGCAGGGGTCCCGGTCGTGGGGGTGCTGTCGACCTCGGGGGCCGATGTGGCTCTGGGGGTGGCGTCACTGCACGCCTGGGGCGAGATGGCCAGGCAGCTGGCCAAGGCCAGCGGAGTCGTACCTGTGGTGCTGGTGGTCGTGGGGCCGGCGGTGTCGGGGCCGGCGCTGCTGCTGGGGCTGGCCGACGTCGTGATCATGACCCAGCAGGCGTTCGCCTACGTGAGCGGCCCCGATGCCGTCGCCCGCTTCACCGGCGTCGAGACGACCAACGACTCCCTCGGCGGCGCCGGCGTCCACGCCCTTCGCTCCGGGGTGGCGACCTTGGTGGCCGGCGACGGGGAGGAGGCCCTGGCCATGGCCATCGACGTCCTGTCCTGCCTTCCTCCCAACAACGCCACGCCGGCGCCGGTGTGCGCGTGCGAGGACCCCGCCGACCGGCCGGTCCGCCTGGCGGTGGAGACGGTACCGGTGTCGGGGACCGCCTCCTACGACGTGCGCACGGTGATCGAGGACCTCTGTGACGACGGCTGGTTCCTCGAGCTCAAGGCCGCGCACGCCCCGAACCTGGTCACCGCCCTGGGACGCATCGGAGGCCACCCCGTGGGCTTCGTGGCCAACCAGCCGAGCCAGCTGGCCGGCACGCTCGACATCGAGGGCTCCCAGAAGGGGGCCCGCTTCGTCCAGTGGTGCGACGCCTTCGGCATCTCGCTGGTGAGCCTGGTCGACACGCCCGGGTTCCAGCCGGGCAAGGACATCGAGTGGCGGGGGATGATCCGCCACGGCGCCCAGTTGGTCCACGCCTACGGTGCCGCCACCGTCCCCCGGCTGGCCGTGATCCTGCGCAAGGCCTACGGCGGGGCCTACATCGTCATGGACGCCAAGGCCATGGGCAACGACCTGGCGGTCGCCTGGCCCAACGCCGAGATCGCGGTGATGGGCGCGCCCCAGGCTGTCCAGGTGCTGCACGGCCGGCGCCTCACCGCCGCCGACGACCCCGAGGCCGCCACGGTGGAGCGGGCCGAGCTCGAGGCCGAGTACGTGCAGCGCTACTGCACCCCGGCCATCGCCGCCGCCCGGGGGTACATCGACGACGTGATCGACCCCCTCACCACCCGACTGGTGCTGGCCGCCGCACTGGAGGCGCTCGTGCACAAGCGGGCCCACGTCACCGGCCGGCGTCACTCGAACGGGCCCCTGTAGCTGTGCTGTCGCACCCGCGTGGGGCCCCAACCCCACGCTCCTCCGCAACGTGGGGCCCCAACCCCACGGCGGCCGTGCTCGCATACCCGCGTGGGGCCCCAACCCCACGCTCCTCCGCAACGTGGGGCCCCAACCCCACGGCGGCCGTCGCCTGACCGGGAGGTCACCATGCTGCTCGAAGGCAAGAAGCTGCTGATCACAGGCGTGCTGACGGACGACTCGATCGCCTTCGGCGTCGCCCGGCTGGCCCAGGAGCAGGGGGCCGAGGTGCTGCTCACCTCCTTCGGGCGCGCCATGCGCCTGACCGAGCGGGTGGCCCGCAAGCTGCCGGCGCCGCCGGACATCGTCGAGCTCGACGTCACCAACCCCCAGCACGTGGTGGCGCTGACCGACGAGCTCAGCCGGCGGTGGGGCCGCCTCGACGGCGCCCTCCACGCCATCGCCAATGCGAATCCCGAGACCTGCCTCGGCGGTGACATCCTCCGGGCCAGCTGGGAGGACGTCGGTGCCGCCCTCCACGTCTCGGCCTACTCACTCAAGGCCCTGGCCGAGGCGTGCGTGCCCCTGATGAAGGAGGCGGGCGGCTCGATCGTGGGGCTCGACTTCGACGCCAAGGTGGCCTGGCCCGTCTATGACTGGATGGGGGTGGCGAAGGCCGCCCTCGAGTCGACGGCCCGCTACCTGGCCCGCGACCTCGGCCACCTCGGGATCCGGGTGAACCTGGTGGCCGCCGGGCCCCTGCGCACGATGTCGGCCAAGTCGATCCCCGGCTTCGCCCAGTTCGAGCAGACCTGGACGGCGAGGGCGCCGCTGGGCTGGGACCTCGAGGACACCGAGCCGGTGGCTCGGGCCTGCGTGGCGCTGCTGTCGGACTGGTTCCCGGCCACCACCGGCGAGATCCTCCATGTCGACGGGGGCGTGCACGCCACTGGCGCCTGAGGGCGAACCTGGCCGGTGCTGAGCTGGTACGAGGTCCTGGGCATCGACAGCGACGCCGGAGCAGCTGAGATCCGTGCCGCCTACCGTGACCAGGCGCGGGCGCTGCACCCCGACTCGCGCGACCCAGCGCTGCCGGCGGCCGAAGCCGACGCTGCGCTGCGCCTCGTCAACGAAGCCTGGTCGGTGCTCGGTGATCCGCAGCGACGAGCGGCCTACGACGAGTGGCTGCAGGTCGGTGCACCAGCCGACACCGGCCCCGAGGCGGCCCAGTTCCATGCCGCCCCCCGCTTCCCCTGGTGGGCCGTCGCTCTCGTGGTGCTCCTCGTGATCTTCGTCTTCACCGCGTACGCCGGGGGGCCCGCTGACTAGTCCCAAAGAGCCAGAGAAAAAGGCCCGACCGCGCCATGGCGTTCCAGGGCGCCGATCCTTATCGTGAACAGGGAAATGCCCGACCCGCGCCCTCGCCCCCGCTACCGCCTCGCCCTCATCGGCGCCTTCGCGGCCTTCTCTCTCGCCCTGGTGGCGTTGGGGGTCAGGCTGGGCACTGCCGGCATCATCGGCGGAGCCGACCGAGGGCCGGCTCAGGCCGGACTCGAGGCAGCGGGGGCAGTCGTTGACCTCGAGGCCGCTCGGGGCGCTCCCGGCACCCCCGAGATGGCACCGCTGGACGGCCAGCCGCAGACCGACGAGGGCTCCGGCCAGCCCGCGGGTGGCCCTCAGGGAGGGCTGCAGCAGCCTCGGACGGAGCCGGCGCCGGCGCCGGCGCCTGCCGGTTCCCCTGCTCCTCAGCCCTCCGGACCGACGGTGGCTGTGCCGGCTCCGGGCACAACACCTCCGGCGGTGCTCGAGCCGGAGGCGCCGGCGCCGGCGCCGCCCAGCACCGACCCGCTCCTGGCGCCCATCGCCCCCGTGCTCGAGGGTCTGCTCGGCGGGGCGGTCGGCGGCACGACGCCTCCGACGCTGCCAGGCCTCTGATCCACTCCCTGGGCGCAGCCGCCGCCCGCTGCTTTTGGGGATGTGCTCGCACCCGACGGGTGCGCGGACATCCCCAGAACGAAAAGAGCGGGGGACCTAGGGAGCGCTCGGGACCCTGGTGCGCTGGATCACCCGGTCGACGAAGCCGTAGGCCTGCGCCTCCTCGGCGGTGAACCAGCGGTCGCGGTCGGAGTCCTCCTCGATCCGCTCCACCGTCTGGCCGGTGTGGAAGGCGGTGCGCTCGGCCATCATCCGCTTCATGTAGATGATCTGCTCGGCCTGGATGGCGATGTCGGCGGCTTGGCCCTGGAACTGGCCGAGGGGCTGGTGCATCATCACCCGGCTGTGGGGCAGGGCGAAGCGCTTTCCCGGCGTCCCGGCGCACAGGAGGAACTGGCCCATCGAGGCGGCGAGGCCGAGGCAGACGGTGGACACGTCGCAGGGGACGTACTGCATCGTGTCGTAGATGGCGAGGCCGGCGGTCACAGAGCCACCCGGGGAGTTGATGTAGACGGCCACGTCCTTTTCGGAGTCCTCGGCCAGGAGCAGGAGCTGGGCACACACGGTGTTGGCCACGTTGTCGTCGATGGCGCTGCCCAGGAACACGATGCGCTTGCGCAGCAGCTGCTGGAACAGCTCGTTGCCGCTGTGGTCGCCGGGGCCGGCCATGGAAGGGACGATGGAGGGAGCCATGGGAGGCAGGCTACCCCGCCATCGGTCGATCTTTTCTGGCCCGTGATGTTTGACACCCCTCAGGCGGGGGCACAGTGTCGGCCAGACGAACCCCCTGACTTCCCGCCGGTCAGGGGGATCGTCGCGTCTGGGCACCTGTTCGCGCCCTATCGTGGCAGCGGGCGCGTGGTGGAACGGCAGACACGCTGGCTTTAGGTGCCAGTGCTTCGGCGTGAGGGTTCGAATCCCTCCGCGCCCACACCGGGAAGTAGCGCGGACGGCGCGTCCACGGGTCAGGATGGTGCCTTGGTGGGAGCGGCTGGGTCTGGCGACCCGTTCGAGCGCATCCAACGGGAGCGGCTGGCGCAGGCGTGGCGGGCGGACCGGCCCGGCTCCACCGAGTCGCACGTGGTCATCGCTCTGCCCTCCTATTCCGTCGACCGCAGCGTCTATGAGCATTACGGCGCCCGGATCGGCCCGCTCGAGCACCGGTACCTGTACGCCATCCTCCGGACCCAGCAGCCCGGCACCCGGGTGCTCTACCTCTCGTCGCGCCCTGTTCCGATTGAGGTGGTCGAGGGATACGTGGCGCTCGCGCCGCCCGAGGCGCGTGGGGTGGTCAGGCACAACAGCCTGCTGCTGTCTCCTCATGACCCGTCCCCCCGCCCGCTGGCCGACAAGGTGCTCGACCATTCAGAGTTGCTCCAGGCGGTCCGGCGCTTCATCGGGGACGAGCCCGCGCTCATCGAGCCTTGGAACGTGACCGAGGCGGAGCGGGACCTGGCGGTTGCTCTGGACGTTCCCATCAACGGAACGGACCCGGCGCGGCGGTCACTCGCCACCAAGAGCGGGGGACGCAAGCTCTTCGCGGCTGCGGGGGTGAGGACGCCGCTCGGGGTGGAGCACGTTCGGTCGCCGGCCGAGGTCGCTGCCGCCGTGTCGGTCCTACGGGCCGCGAGGCCCGGCCTCACCGGCGTGGTGGTCAAGCTCGACGACAGCGTCGCCGGCGACGGGAACATCGTCCTGCGGTTCGACGGCCTCCCCCTCGACGAGCACCACGGCGTGGACGACTTGGTGCGCCGCTCCCTCCCTGACTGGTACGTCGGGGTTCTGGCCAAGGGCGGGATCGTCGAAGAGCTCATCGAGGGTGATGACTTCTGCAGCCCCAGCGGCCAGGCCGACATCTGGCCCGATGGGCAGGTCGAGGTGCTGTCGACGCACGACCAACGCCTCGGTGGCCCGAACGGCCAGGTCTTCGAAGGTTGCACCTTTCCCGCCCGCGACCAGTACGCCGCGGAGATCGGCGTCGCGGTCCGAAAGACGGGCGAAGCACTCGCTGCCGAGGGCGCGATCGGGCGCTTCGCCGTCGACTTCGCGGCGGTGCGCGAGGGGAGCCGGTGGGCGCTGTTCGCCTTGGAGATCAACCTCCGCAAGGGTGGCACCACCCATCCCTTCGGCATCACCCGGTTGCTCACTGGTGGACGCTACGACGCGGCCCACGGAGGACTCCTCCTGAGCGACGGCAGCACCCGCTGCTACGGCGCCACGGACAACCTGGTGGACGAGCGCTGGCGCGATCGGTCCCCAGCCGAGGTGCGCAACCGGCTGGCGGCGGCGGGCGTCGGGTTCGACGCCGCCGCCCGGGTCGGCGTCATACCGCACCTGCTGGACTGCCTGGCCGTCGACGGCCGGATGGGCTACACCGCCGTCGGCCGGTCCCGGGAGGAGGTGGCCGACCTGGAGGATCGCGTGGCGCGGGCCCTCCGGTCGCCCCGGTCGCTCTAGCCTGGAGGGGAATGCGCACGAGCGTCACGCGGACCTTCAGCTTCGAGGCCGCCCACCAGCTGCCGTGGCACGAGGGGAAATGCCGCCGCCTCCACGGCCACACCTACCGCCTGGAGGTCACGGTCGAGGGCCCGGTGGGCGACAACGGCATCGTCGTCGACTTCGCCGAGGTGAAGGCGGTCGTCGAGCGGGAGGTCGTCGACCGCTACGACCACCAGTTCCTCAACGACTTCATGGACAACCCGACGGCGGAGCTGCTGGCGGCCGAGATATGGAAGGCGGTGGAGGCGGCGAAGCTCGGCGTCAGCCGCATCCGGCTCTGGGAGACCCCGGACAGCTTCGTGGAGCTCACGCCCTGAGCGGTCACTTGGTCCTGGTTTCCGGTGGCCTCGACTCCACCGTCTGCCTGGCCGTGGCTGCGGCGGAGGGGCAGACGGGCCGGCCGCTGGTTGCCCTCACCTTCGACTACGGGCAACGCCACGCCGTGGAGCTGGTTCGGGCCGCAGCAGTGGCTTCCCACTACGGCGCCGAGCCACTGGTGGTGCGCCTCGAGACCTCCGCTTGGGGCGGCTCGGCCCTCACCGACCCGCGCGTCGCCGTCCCCGAGCCCGCCGCGGAGGCCGGCGCGGGCATCCCCGCCACCTACGTCCCCGCCCGCAACCTCATCTTCCTTGCTGTCGCCATGGGCGTGGCCGAGGCCCGCGACCTCGATGTGGTCAGCCTCGGCGTCAACGCCCTCGACTACAGCGGCTACCCCGACTGCCGTCCCGAGTTCGTGGCCTCCTTCGCCGGCACCGCCCGCCTCGCCCTCAAGCGAGGGGTGGAGGGGCGGCCCGTCGAGATCCGCACGCCGCTGATCGACAAGACCAAGGCCGAGATCGTCGGGCTGGGCATGTCCCTCGGAGCCCCGCTCGAGCTCACCTGGTCGTGCTACCGAGGCGAGGGCAAGCCCTGCGGCCGCTGCGACTCCTGCGAGCTACGAGCGCGGGGCTTCGCCCACGCCGGCGTGGAGGACCCGGCGCTGGCCGGCGACTGAGCGGCCGCGTCCGGCCACCCGAAGGACCCAATCCTCCCCGGCGGTCCTACGCTCGGCGGCGGTGACGCCGACAGGGGAGCTCGTGGTGTCGGAGGTGTTCGGCCCCACGTTCCAGGGCGAGGGGCCGTCGACGGGGCGGCGAGCCGGCTTCGTGCGGCTCGGCCGGTGCAACCTGGCCTGTGGGTTCTGTGACACGCCTTACACCTGGCGTTGGGAGGACCACGACCCGGCCGCCGAGCTCAGCCGCAGGAGCGTGGCCGATCTGGTCGCCGACCTCGAGGCGATGGGCGTCGAACTGGTGGTGGTGACCGGTGGCGAGCCGCTCCTTCAGCAGCGCCACCTGCTCGGACTGTTGGCGGAGATCGCCCTGCGGGGTTGGGAGTGCGAGATCGAGACGGCCGGCACCATCGCCCCGACGCCCGACCTGGTGGCGCTGGCCAGCCGCTTCAACGTCAGCCCCAAGCTGGCCAACTCCGGCAACGAGGAGGTGCAGCGGTACAAGCCGGCGGTGCTCACGGCGTTCGAGTCGACGGGCAAGGCGGCCTTCAAGTTCGTGGTCACCGGTCCCGAAGAGCTCGACGAGGTCCAGGCCATGGTCGACGAGTGCGGCCTGCGCGAGGTCTGGATCATGCCCGAGGGCACCGAGCCGGCCGTCCTGCTCGACCGCGGCCGGCGGCTGGCGGAGGAGGTGTTGGTCCGCGGCTGGCACCTCACCACGCGGCTCCACGTGCTCCTGTGGGGTGACAAACGAGGCCGCTAGCTTGGCGGCGAATGACCGGACGGCGCCTCATCAGTTCAGGCTCTCCCTACGAGCCCACCATGGGGTTCAGCCGGGCGGTGTGCGTCGGCGACCGGGTGATGGTGGCGGGCACGGCGCCGATCTGGCCGGACGGCTCCTGTGACGCCGATCCGGGGGTGCAGGCCCAGCGCTGTTTGGAGATCATCGTGGCCGCACTGGCCGAGGCCGGCGCCGGCCCCGCCGACGTGGTGCGGACCCGTATGTTCATCACCGACGCGGCCTATGGCGAGGCCGTGGGTCACGCCCACGGCGCGCTGTTCGGCGCTGTGAGGCCGGCGTCGACCATCGTGGTGGTGGCGGGGCTGTTGCGGCCGGAGTGGAAGGTCGAGATCGAGGCCGAAGCGGTGCTGTCAGCCCGCTGAC
>JAHWJQ010000092.1 GCA_019348305.1 Actinomycetota bacterium | reverse complement strand
CGGCGGCCTGGTGGAAGGGGCCAGCAGGGGCGAAGGACTGGGCAACAGGTTCCTGGCCGGCATCCGCGAAGTCGACACCATCGTCTATGTCCTGCGGGCCTTCGAGGACGACGACGTCGCCGGCCCCTCCGACCCCCTCGAGCACCTGGCCATCGTCGAGACCGAGCTGTGCCTGGCTGACCTGGCCACCATCGACAGTCAGCTGCCCCGCAAGGACAAGCAGTCGCGCCTCGACAAGTCACTGGTCGCCGAGGTCGCCGCGCTCAGCGAGGCCCGGGCGTTGCTCGACGAGGGCACCCCGCTGTACCGCTCGTCGCTCAATGCCGAGATGCGCGAGCTGTTGAAGCCGGCGTTCCTCCTCACCAACAAGCCCGTGCTGGCCGTGGTGAACGTGGGCGAGGGTGACCTCGACCGGGCCGAGGAGAAGGCCAAGCCGGTGGTCGACCACCTGGACCACTTCGCCGAGGTCCTCCCCATGTGCGTGCAGCTCGAGGCCGAGGCGGCTCAGCTGGCCGCGGACGAGCGGGCCGAGATGCTCGAGGGGCTGGGCCTGGGCCAAGGAGCGCTCCCCCGGGTCGTCCATGCCGCCTACCACCTCCTCGGGCGGCGCACCTTCCTCACCACCGGCGACAAGGAGAGCCGGGCCTGGACCTTCCGCGCCGGGGCCAAGGCACCGGAATGCGCCGGCGTGATCCACTCCGATCTCCAGCGGGGCTTCATCCGGGCCGAGGTGATCCGCTGGGACGAGCTTCTCGAACTGGGGTCGTGGGCCAAGGCCAGGGAGGTGGGGCGGCTCCGGGTGGAGGGCAAGGACTACGAGGTGGTCGACGGTGACGTGCTCGAGATCCGCTTCAGCGTCTAGCGCCTGACATGCCCTGGTTGCTGCGGGACGGGGAGGTGCTCGCCGCCGTGGAGGTGGCCGTCTCCTTCGCCGAGCGCGCCGCCGGGCTTCTCGGCCGCGACGGCATCGACGGAGCGCTGCTCCTGAAGCCAGCCCGCTCGGTCCACACCTTCGGGATGCGCTTCCCCATCGACGTGGCCTTCTGCGACGGCGATCTCACGGTCATCGAGACGCTCACCCTCCGCCGCCAGCGCCTGACCCGCCCCCGGTTGCGGGCCCGCAGCGTCCTCGAGGCCGAGGCCGGCGCCTTCGAGCGCTGGCGCCTCCGACCAGGCGACCACCTCGAGATCAGGGGCTGAGAGTGGCGGCCGGCGGTGAGCACCGCGGTGGCGCTCTGGTGCTGGTGGCGACCCCCATCGGCAACCTGGGCGACCTGTCCCCCCGAGCGGTCGAGGCCCTGCGGGCGGCCCATGTCATCGCCTGCGAGGACACCCGCCACAGCGCCAAGCTGCTCCACCACGCCGGGATCACCCCCCGGCGCCTCGTCGCCGTGCATGCCCACAACGAGGCCGAGCAGGCCCAGCGGCTGGTGGCGGAGGTTGCAGCCGGGGCCCGGGTGGCGGTCATCACCGATGCCGGCACGCCCGGCATCAGCGACCCCGGAGAGCGGCTCGTGGCAGCCGCGGTGGCCGCCGGCGTTGCCATCGAGACGGTGCCCGGCCCCTCGGCGGTGATCGCCGCCCTCGTGGTGAGCGGGCTACCGACCGGGCGGTTCTGCTTCGAGGGGTTCCTGCCCCGCAAGGGCCGCGAGCGCACCGAGCGGCTGGCGGTGCTGGCCGGCGAGACCCGTACCAGCGTGCTCTACGAGGCCCCCCATCGGTTGCGGGCCACCGTGCAGGACCTGCTCGACGCCTGTGGTGGCGATCGCCGCATCGCCGTCGCCAGGGAGCTCACCAAGCGGTTCGAGGAGGTGTGGCGGGGCACGTTGCTCGAGGCCGGCGAATGGGCTTCGGCGGCGGCAGCCAGGGGGGAGTTCGTCCTGGTGCTGGAAGGAGCCACGCCGACCGGTGCCACGGCGGCCGACGTGGACGACGCCTTGCGCCGGCACCTCGAAGCCGGCGCATCGACCCGCGATGCCGTAGCCGCGGTGGCGGCCGGGCTCAGCGTGCCGAAACGGCAGGTGTATGCGGCGGCCCTTCGGCTGGAGCGCTGAGGTCTCGCCGGCACTCGAGGCAAAGGCACCGGCTGCGGAAGGTGGACAGGCCCTCGTCGCTCCCGCAGAACACGCAGCCCAGCGTGAGCTTGCGCAACACGATGGCATCGCCATCGACGGAGATCTCCAGCGAATCGCCGGTCTGGATGCCGTGGAGCCGCCGCAGCTCCACGGGTAGGACGATCCGCCCCAGGTCGTCGACCTTGCGGGCCATCCCGGTGTCTTTCACAAGAACCGACCCCCCTTGCCCTCACTAGGCTCGCCGCAGCCATGGGCCGCTTCTACGCCACGACGCCGATCTACTACGTCAACGACGCTCCCCATATAGGACATGCCTACACCACCGTGACGGGCGATGCTCTCTGTAGGTGGCGCCGGCTGCAGGGAGACGAGGTCTTCTATCTCACCGGGACCGACGAACACGGCCTCAAGATGTTGCGAGCGGCCGAAGCCCAGGGCATCTCGCCACAGGAACTGGCCGACCGCAACAGTGCCCGCTTCCGCCAGGCGTGGGACGACCTCGACATCGCCTATGACCAGTTCATCCGCACCACCGAGCCGCGGCATCACCAGGCGGTGCAGCGCTTCCTCCAGGCCGTGTACGACAACGGGGACATCGAGCTGCGCACCTACGAAGGCCTGTACTGCGTCGCCTGCGAGGCCTACTACGCCGAAGCCGAGGTGGTCCCGGTCGAGGGACAGGAGTTGGGCAACTGCCCCGTCCACGGGCGGCCGCTCGAAGTACTGGCCGAGGAGAACTATTTCTTCCTCTTGTCGCGCTACCAGCAGCGGCTGCTCGACTGGTACGACCGCCACCCCGAGGCGGTGTACCCCGAGAGCCGGCGCAACGAGGTGCTGGGTTTCATCAAGGGCGGGCTCCAGGACATCTCGATGAGCCGCAGCTCGTTCCGCTGGGGGGTCCCCCTGCCCTGGGACGACCGCCACGTGGCGTGGGTCTGGTTCGACGCCCTTCCCAACTACATAAGCGCCGCCGGCTACGGCGACGATCCCGCATCCTTCGAGAAGTGGTGGCCTCCCGCGTACCACCTCGTGGGCAAGGACATCATCCGCTTCCACGCCGTCTACTGGCCGGCGATGCTGATGTCTGCGGGCCTGGAGCCGCCCCGCTGCGTCGCCGCCCACGGTTGGCTTCTCGTGGGGGGCGAGAAGATGTCGAAGACCAGTCTCAACCAGATCGCGCCCGCCGACCTGGTCGCCGACTTCGGGGTCGACGGCTTCCGCTACCACTTCCTGCGCGACAGCTCCTTCGGGCCCGATGGCGACTTCTCCTACGAGGGCATGGTCACCCGCTACAACGCCGACCTCGCCAACCAGTTGGGCAACCTGTTCTCCCGGGTGGCCACCGTGGTGGGCCGCAAGTGCGGCGGCACCGGGTCGCGGCCGCAGGGCGGCAGCCCGCTGCAGCAGGCGGCGGCCGAAGCCGTGGCCGGCGCGACTGCGGCCTGGGACAAGCCGGCGCCGAGCGAGGCGCTCGAGGCGACGTGGCGGCTGGTGCGCGAGGCGAATGCCTATCTCGAGGCCAACGAGCCCTGGAAGGCGGAGCCTGGGCCCGAGCTCGACGCCGTTCTGGGCGATGCCCTGGAGGCGCTGCGCATCGTGAGCCTGCTGGCATGGCCGGCCATCCCGACGGCGGCGGGCGAGATGTGGCGGCGGCTCGGGTTGGCTGGTGCGCCCGGGGAGCAACGCCTGCCGCAGGCGACGACGTGGGGTGGGTACCCCGGAGGCCTCGTCGTGGAGAAGGGCCAGCCGCTCTTTCCCCGCCTGTCGGGCTGACCGTGGTGTGGACCGACTCGCACTGCCACCTGCCCTACGAGGGGCTTGAGGATCCGGCGGAGGCAGTGGCGGCCGCTCGGGCCGCAGGTGTCACCCGCATGGTCGACGTGGGCACCGATGCCGCCCAGTCGGTCGCCGCGCTCGAGGTGGCGGCCATCCACGACGGCGTGTGGGCCACCGTGGGCCTGCACCCCCACGACGCGGTCCAGGGCGTCGAGAGCATCGTCGGCCTTCTCGATCGCCCCGGGGTCGTGGCGGTGGGCGAGTGCGGCCTCGACTACCACTACGACCACTCCCCCCGGCCGGTGCAGCAGGAGGTCTTCGCCGCCCAGGTGCAACTGGCCAAGGAACGGGACCTGGCGCTGGTGATCCACACCCGCGAGGCGTGGGACGACACGTGGTCGATCCTTCGCTCCGAGGGGGTCCCGGCCAGGACCGTGTTCCACTGCTTCACGGGCGGCCCTGAGGAAGCAAAGGCGTGCCTCGACCTCGGCGCCTACCTGTCCTTCAGCGGCATCGTCACGTTCCGGCGGGCCGGCGACGTTCGAGACGCAGCAGTGCTCTGCCCGCTGGAGCGGTTGCTGGTCGAGACCGACGCGCCGTACCTGGCCCCGGAGCCGTACCGGGGCAGGACCAACACGCCGGCCAACCTCCCCCTCGTGGGGGCGGAGGTGGCTCGGCTCAAGGCGGTGGCCGTCGAGCGGGTGGCCGAGGCGACCTGGGCCAACGCCGAGCGGGCGTTCCGCTTGCGGCAGTGAAAGAACACTGTCTAGTGTCGGTCGAGGCCGTGATCGGCCGCCATGGATTGAAGGGGTCGTGTCCTGAGCCGATTTGGCGCTCGGGAGAGACGATGGCTTCCTGGCGCTGCCCTCTGCGCAGCGATGCTGTTGGTGCCGCTCGTCTCTCTTGCCTATGTCAACGATTCGCCGCCGGCGACGAGCCGCGTGGCGGCCGGCCCGTCGGCGACAGCCGACGACGACCGCATGCGGCGGGTGGAGGCGTCGGCCGCCCGGGCGAGCCGGTCGCGGGCCGAGCTCAGCGCCTTCGAGGCCGCCAACGCCAATCCCACCACCACCTCATCGACAACCTCGGCGCCGCCCACCACGGTGGTACCGCCGACCACCGCGGCGGGCACCACCAAGGCGCCGGCCGTGGCCACGGCCAAGGTGGCAGTCGTCACGACCACCACGGCCAAGCCCAAGCCAGCCACCACCACGACGGCCAAGCCCAAGCCCACGACGACGGTGGCCCCGACCACCACCACGACCACGGCGCCGCCCAACAAGCAGGAAGGCGACGCCTCCTACTTCGAAGCCAGACAGCCCACGACCTGTGCCCACCGCACGATCGCCTTCGGGACGGTGGTGCGGGTCACGAACCTGGCCAACGGCAAGCGTACGACGTGCACCGTGAACGACCGCGGCCCCTACATCGACGGCCGCATCATCGACCTGTCTCCCCACTCGTTCTCGCAACTGGCGCCCCTCGAAGAGGGCGTCATCCGGGTGGCGATCCAGTGGTGACCGGCCCCTGACCCACTCCCGGCGCCAGCTCCTCGACCTCCTCGACCACTTCGGGCTCCACCCGAGCCGGGCGCTGGGCCAGAACTTCGTGGCCGACGCCAACACGGTGCGGCGCATCGCCAGGCTGGCGGAGGTGGGTGAGGGCGACCGGATCGTCGAGATCGGCGCAGGGCTGGGCTCGCTCACGCTGGCGCTGTTGGAGACGGGAGCGTCGGTCACCGCCATCGAGGTCGATCGCCACCTGACACCGGTCCTGCGGTCGGTGGTGGAGCCGGCGGGAGCGAGAGTGGTGGAGGCCGACGCGATGACGCTCGACTGGCCGGGGCTGTTGGGCCCCGAGACGGCGCCATGGGTGCTGGTGGCCAACCTGCCCTACAACGTGGCCACCCCCCTCGTGGCCGACCTGTTGGATTCGGTCCCCGCCATCCGCCGGATGCTGGTCATGGTGCAAAAGGAGGTGGGCGAACGCCTCGCCGCCGCTCCCGGGGACCAGGCCTACGGCGCCGTGTCGGTGAAGGTGGCGTACTGGGCCACGGCCCGGGTGGTGGGGCGGGTGCCGAGGACGGTCTTCGTCCCCCAGCCCAACGTCGACTCCGCCCTGGTCGCGATCGCCCGCCGGGAGCAACCGGCGGTGGACCCGGCGGCGGTGCCGCCCGAGAGGCTTTTCGCGGTGGTGCGAGCCGGCTTTGCCCACCGGCGCAAGATGCTTCGGGGCGCGCTGGCCGGCG
Source organism: Actinomycetota bacterium (assembly GCA_019348305.1). Next base: position 1,913 of record JAHWJQ010000092.1, on the reverse strand, counting down.
TCGTTGCACCAGAGGCCTTCGAGGCCGCCGGCGTCCGGCCCGAGGCCAGGGCCGAGGAGCTCGACGTTGCAGCGTGGGGCAGGCTGGCTGCCTATGCACCGGGTTGACGCGCCGGCCAAGCTCACCAGGTCCCTGCGCGTCGTCGGCGTGCGGGGTGACGGCTACCACCTCATCGACGCCGAGATGGTCACCCTCGACCTGGCCGACGAGTTGGTGTTCTCCGAGGGCACCAACGACCTCCCCCCCGACAACCTGGTGTCCAAGGCACTGTCGGCGATCGGCCGCCAGGCGCAGGTGCAGTTGACCAAGCGCATCCCCACCGGCGCCGGCCTGGGCGGTGGTTCGGCCGACGCCGCCGCCGTCCTGCGGTGGGCCGGTTGCCGCGACCTCGGCGTCGCCGCCCGCCTGGGCGCGGACGTGCCCTTCTGCCTGGTGGGGGGAAGGGCCAGGGTGGGCGGCATCGGCGAGGTCATCGAGGCGCTTCCCTACGAAGACCTGGTGTTCACCCTGTTGACGCCGCCTCTGATGGTCTCCACGCCGGCGGTGTACCGGGCCTGGGACGAGCTGGGCGGCCCCCGGTCAGAGGGGCCGAACGACCTCGAGCCGGCGGCGCTGGTCGTCGAGCCCCGACTGGCCGAGTGGCGCGACCGTCTCCACGCCGCCACCGGGCAGGTCCCCGTGCTCGCCGGGAGTGGCGGCACCTGGTTCGTGCAAGGCGCGTTCCCTGACGTGCCCGGAGCGGTCGTGACCAGGACTCGCCCCGGATTCCCCTCCTGAGAACAGCGCCGGTACCACCGTCGCGGTTCCCGAGAACGAGTTGGCGAGTTACTTGCCGGCTCGTCGCTGCCAGCGGGTGGCCTTGAGCATCTTCTTGTGCTTCTTCTTGCGCATCCGCTTGCGGCGCTTCTTGATCAGCGAGCCCATGTCTGGCCGGAACCCTAGTGGGAGGGTGCACGGGCGGCCAGCCGGCGGGCCGGCTCCCCCTGGGTGCCGAGCGGTCGGCCGCTACGATGGCCGCGCCGTCCGGGGTGGTGTAATTGGTAGCACCGGGACCTTTGGAGTCTCTAGCCCAGGTTCGAGCCCTGGCCCCGGAGCGCGATCGTGCAACCTTGCCGGCGCCGGGGTCGCTGGCCGGCCTCTGCTCGAACCCGCCGCCGGCCGGAGTTCTTCTTGCATTGCGAACGTGTGTTCGGTACACTTGCCTTCGTAGTCACCGCCGACCGTCGAGTCGGCCGCTCGGGAGCGGGCGTCATCGCTTCTCTCAGTCAGCCCGCTCGTAACAAGGAGCGGCGTGGTGAGCATCACCGAGGTGGCGCCCCCGGCGCCGGCGACAGATGCAGGTACGACGGTGCGGGCACTGGCCCGGGAGCTGAAGTCGGTGTTGTCCGGACTCGACGCCCCTGCGCTTGCGGGGGACGAGGCGGCCGGGCTGACGCTGGCCTTCGCCGAGGTAGAGCGGCTGGCCATGGCCGGAAAGACGATCAGCGCCGGCCGGGTGGCCGAGACGGGGTGGTGCCGGGCGGCCGGGCATGCCAGCGCCCAACGGTGGCTGGCCGACGCCACCAAGGCCAGCCCTTGGGAGGCGGCGCGCACCATCGAGACCGCGGCTCATCTGGCCGACGACGAGCTGGCGGCGACGAGGCAGGCCCTGGTGTCGGGGGCACTCACCGCCACCCAGGCCAACGAGATCGCCACCGCGTCGGCCCGGGCCCCCGGTGAGCAGCAGCGGCTGTTGGGGTTGGCGGGGCGGGAGACGACGACGCAGTTGCGGGCCGAGTGCCGCAGGCTGCGCCTGGCCGGGACCAAGCCCGAGGAGCCCGAGGACCGGCGCAAGCGGGTGGTCGAGGAGATGGCCTTCGGCCATCGCGATGCCGGCGGCGACATGAGCGAGCTGTTCGCCCGCATGCCCACTT
>JAHWJQ010000091.1 GCA_019348305.1 Actinomycetota bacterium | reverse complement strand
CAGTCGAGGACCGCTTTGACCCGGCCGTCGGTGTCGAGCAGGCAGTTGTCGAGCCGGTAGTCGCCGTGCACGAGCGTGGCGGCCTGTTGCTCGGGAATGTGGGCAACCAGGAAGTCGTGCATCTCGTCCACCGCCGGTACCTCTCGCAGCTTCGACTGCTGGAACTGGCCGTACCAGCGCTTGAGCTGGCGTTCGATGTAGCGGTCCTTGCGGCCGAGGTCGCCCAAGCCGATGGCGTCGGGGTCGAGGGAATGGATGGCGACCAGCACCTCGACCAGCGACGCCCCCGCCGCTGTCCGGGCCTCCGGCTCGAGTGACTTGGCCGTCTCGACGTCCCGGACCACGAGGCCGTCGACGAACTCCATCACGAAGAAGGGGGCGCCGTTGACGCCAGGGCCCGAGCGGCCCGTCAGAGCGGGGGGCACAGGGCCCGAGCGGCCCGTCAGAGCGGGGGGCACAGGGCCCGAGCGGCCCGTCAGAGCGGGGGGCACAGGGCCCGAGCGGCCCGTCAGAGCGGGGGGCACAGGATCTCCGCAGTAGCCGAGGGCACGCGGCACGGGCACCGGTGTAGGCCCGAGGGCGGAGATGATCCGGTGCTCGCGCCGCATGTCGTGCGCGGTGGGCAACACATGGCCCAGCGGTGGCCGGCGCAGCACCCAGGAGGTGCCAGCGGCATCGGTGACGCTGTAGGTGAGGTTGGAGCGGCCGCCGGGGATCAGCTCGAACCGCAGCGGCGGCCGGACGCCGTCGATGTTGGCGTCGAACCAGGCGGTCACCTTGGCCACGTCGATGCCCTCCATCGGGGTAACCGTAGTTGCGGCGGCGGGTACGGTCTCCGGCATGGGTCCGTCCGCGATCGGCGACGTCAGCGACGCCACCTTCGAACAAGCCGTGCTTGCCCGCTCCGAAGAGGTCGCGGTGGTGGTCGACCTCTGGGCGCCCTGGTGCGGCCCGTGCAAGACGCTGGGGCCGGTGCTCGAGCGGGTGATCGCAGAGACCGCGGGCAAGGTCGAACTGGCCAAGGTGAACGTGGACGAGAACCCCCGGGTGGCCGCGACCTTCCGGGTGCAGTCGATCCCTGCCGTGTTCGCCCTGCAGGACCGCCAGGTCGTCGACCAGTTCATCGGTGCGCTGCCCGAGGCACAGGTGCGGGCCTTCGTCGAGCGCCTTCTCCCCCAGCCGAGCCCGGCCGACAAGCTGGTGGCAATCGGCACCGAGGACGCCCTACGGGCGGCACTCGATCTGCAGCCCGACCACCCGGCCGCGGTGGTGGGGCTGGCCGAGCTCCTGGTCGGTCGGGGTGAGACGGAGGAGGCCCTTGCCCTGCTGGCCCGCATCCCCGAGACGCCAGAGACACGACGGGTGGCGGCGCTGGCGCGGATGACCGGCGCCGGCAGCGTGCCGACGTGGGGCGATCTCGAGGCAAAGCTCGACGCCCTGTTGGAGCGGGTGAGGGAGGACGAGGCGGCGCGCCAGGAGTTGGTCGACCTGCTCGAGGTGCTCGGTCCCGAGGACCCCCGCACCAACCGGTACCGGCGGGCCATGACCTCCCGGCTGTTCTGAGCCGCCGTTGCTCCCGCTGCCTCGCCGCCACGGCGACCACTGGCTCTGGGTGGGCGGTCCCGTTCCCCCGGGGGCGGCCGCCATCACGCTCGGGAACCTGATCTCGCTCCGTCGGCGCGCAGCGAGCGACGAGCGGCTCCTGCGCCACGAGCTGGTCCACGTGCGCCAGTGGCGGGAGCTCGGCGCAGTGCGGTTCTTGGCCCGCTACCTCGGGGCCTACCTCTACTGGCGCCTGCGTGGCTACCCCCACTGGGGCGCCTACCGCCGGATCCCCCTCGAGGTCGAAGCAGAGTGGGAGGCCCGGCGGGCCGGCTGACACCCCTGGCCCCCTCCTGTTCCCTCCGGTAGCGTGGGCTCGCCGCTTCCCCCGGTCGACCTCTCGTCCCCGGGGAACCACGCGTGCCAGACCTGCCTCCTCCGCCTGTCCCAGATCACCCGTGGCGGAGCGCGCTGGGAGCCGCCGCCGCGCTGCGGGCTCGTTGCTCGACGCCGGCGGCATGGGCGGGCGCCGCCGTTGCCGTTGTCGTGCTGGGGGCGGTGGCGGTGGCGGCGGTACGCGCCACGTCGACGCCACCGGTGGAGCTCACGCTGCCCCGGGCCGCCTCGCCCTCCGACCCGGCAGCGGCCACTGCCACCGGTACCGGTACCGGTGGGGGTGGGCCAGAAGAGGTGGTCGTGCACGCCGCCGGGGCAGTCGTCCACCCGGGGCTGTACCGGCTCGCCGGCAGTGCCCGCGTCGCCGACGCCCTCGACGCCGCCGGCGGCCCGGCCGCAGACGCCGATCTCGACGCGCTGAACCTCGCGGCCCGGGTGGCCGACGGCGAGCGCATCTACGTCGCCCGAAAAGGGGAGGTCGTGCCGAGTGCCCCGTCGGCGGCAGGCGGGGCCGGAGGTCAACCGGGCGCGCCCCTCGACCTCAACACCGCCACCGCCGACCAGCTCGACGCTCTGCCCGGCATCGGGCCAGCCACCGCCGAGGCCATCATCTCCTACCGCAAGGAGCACGGCCGCTTCCGGTCGGTCGACGAACTCCTCGAGGTGCGGGGCATCGGCGAGTCGAAGCTGGCCGCGCTGCGCTCCAAGGTGCGGGTGAACCGGTGAGCGAGCACCAGGTGGCGGCGCTGGCGCTGGCCACCCTCCTGGGCGCCTGGCTGGCCTGGCCCGTCCCGCTGCTGGCGGCCCTGGCCGTGGTTGTGGTGGCGCTTCTCGTCCGCCGGCCGGTGGTGCTCTGTCTGGCCGCGATCGCGCTGGCATCATCACTCGGCGCCCGTGCCTGGGAGGGGGTGCGCGCCGCGCCCCAGTCGGGGGTGATCTCGGCCAGGGCCACACTGGTGAGCGACCCCGAGCACCTGCCGGGCGGCGTACGGGCCGAGTTGCGCATCGGCGGGCGCCGGGTCCAGGCCTTCGCCGGCGGGGCCGGCGGGGCGACTCTGGCCGACCGGTTGGCGGGCGAGCGGGTCACGGTACGGGGGAGGCTGGGGCCGGTCCGGGGGAGGAGCGGCACCTACCTGGCCCGCCGGCACGTCGGCAGCCGCCTGAGCATCGAGGCGCTGGGCGACCCGAGCCCCGGCGGCCCGGTGAGCCGGTTCACCAACGAGTTGCGCCGCACGCTGGTGCGCGGGGCCTCGCCCCTCAGCGACGAGCGCCGCGCCCTGTTCACGGGCCTCGTCCTCGGCGATGACCGGGAGCAGTCACCCCTGGAGGTGGACGACTTCCGGGCCGCGGGGCTCACCCATTTGCTGGCCGTGTCGGGCCAGAACGTAGCGTTTGTGCTGGCCGTGGCCAGCCCGCTGTTGCGCCGGTTGGGGCTGCGCTCCCGCTTCGCCGCCGGCGCGGGCATCGCCTTGGTGTTCGGCGTGCTCACCCGCTGGGAGCCCTCCGTGCTGCGGGCCGTCGCCATGGCCGCCGTCGCCATGGGGGCGTCCACCATCGGCCGACCGGCGAGGCCGGTGCGGCTGCTCGCACTGGCTGTGGGCGGGCTCGTCCTGGTCGACCCGTTGCTGGCCGGCTCCGTCGGCTTCTTGTTGTCGGCCGCCGCCTGCGCCGGCATCGCCGGCCTCGGAGGGGTGCTGGAGCGCCGGCTCCCGGCCACGCTGGCCGTGACCTTGGCCGCCCAAGCCGGCGTGACGCCGTTGCTGGTCCCGCTCTTTGGGAGCGTGCCACTCGCCTCCATCCCCGCCAACGTCCTCGCCGTGCCGGTGGCCGGGCCGGCGATGGTGTGGGGGCTGGTGGCCGGCCTTCCCGCCGGCCTGCTGGGCGGTCGGGCAGCCGAGTTGCTCCACCTGCCCACCCGGGCCGCGCTCTGGTGGATCTCGTCGGTGGCCTCGACCGCCGCTCGCCTCGGACTCGGCGAGCTGGGCGCGAGGGAGCTCGTCGCCGTGGCCACCCTCGGCCTCGGCCTCGCCGTCTGGCGGAGGTTCCGGTCGCGGCTGTGGGTGGTGGCGCCGGTCGTCGTCGCCGTCGCCGCGGCGCTGGCTGCCGCGTCGGCGACCGCTCCGCCGCCGGCCCGCGGTGGGCGCGAGATCGCCAGCGGCGTGCGCCTGTGGCGCGAGGACGGGGCGGTGGTGCTGGTCGTGGAGCGCACAGACCAGAGCCGGCTGCTGGCAGCACTGAGACAGGAGCGGCTCGGGCGGGTGGACGTCCTGGTGCTGCGCTCGGGAGGGCCGGGGGCGGCCAGGGCCGCCGAGGCGGTGCGCCACCGCGCTCGCGTCCGCCTCACGCTCGCCCCGCAGGGCAACCGGGTACCGGGGGCCCGCAGCTTGTCGCCGGGCCAGGAGGTGACAGCGGGCCGCCTCAGTGTCGCCGCCGTCACCAGCGGTCGGTCGCTCGAGGTGCGCGTACGATCGCTGGCCGATGCGCCTGGCGCTCGGCCCCCGTAGGTACGACCTCACCACCCGCGCCCTGGTCATGGGCATCCTCAACCGAACGACCGACTCGTTTTTCGACAAGGGGGCCTACTTCGACCTCGACGCGCTGCTCCGCTTGGGCGAGCGTCTGGTGGGTGACGGTGCTGACATCCTCGACGTCGGAGGGGTCAAGGCGGGGCCGGGCCCGGAGGTGCCCGAGGAAGAGGAGCTCGACCGGGTGATCCCCGCGGTCGAGGCGCTGGTGGCCCGTTTCGACGTGCCCGTCTCGGTCGACACCTGGCGTGCCGAGGTGGCGCGTCACGCCTACGCGGCCGGAGCGGTGATGGGCAACGACATCAGCGGGTTCGCCGACCCGCAGTACCTCCCGGTGGCAGCGGCCGCCGGCGCCACTGTGGTGGCGACCCACATCCGGCTGGCACCCCGGGTCCCCGACCCCGATCCCGAGTACCCCCAGGGTGTGGTGCCGGCGGTGCGGGAGTTCCTGGTCGATCGGGCCCGACGGGCCGAAGGAGCGGGCCTCGCCCCCGACCGCATCGTGGTCGACGCCGGCCTCGACCTGGGCAAGACGTGGCAGCAGTCCGTCGAGTTGTTGCGGGGCTCGGCGCAACTCGCCGTGCTGGGGTACCCCCTGCTCCTCTCGGCGTCGAACAAGACCTTCCTGGGCCGGCTGCTCGACCTCGAGGTCGACCAGCGCCGCCACGCTTCGGTGGCCGCCACCGCGCTCGGGGTCACCCGGGGTTGTCGCATCGTGCGCGCCCACGACGTCCGGGGCGCCCGCCGCGTGTGCGATGTGGTGGCCGCCGTGCTGGAGGCCGCCTGAGATGGCCGGCTCGCCGAGCGCGGTCAAGCCCGCTTACCTCGTGCGGGGTGACGACCCCACCCTGTCGGCCGACGCCCTGCGCAGCCTGCTGGCAGCGGTGCTGGGGGGCGAGGATCCTGGCCTGGCGGTCGAGGACTTCACCATCGAGCCCGGTGACGACCAGCGGACCGCCGCGCTGCTCGACGCCTGCCTGACCCCGCCGTTCCTGAGCGCGCGGCGGGTGGTGGTGGTCCGCAACGCCGGCGCCCTCAATGCCGAGGAAGGCGGCCGTCTCGCCGGCTACCTCGACCACCCACTCGACACCACCGTGCTCGTGCTGGTCGCCGGCGGCGGCACGGTTCCCGCCAAGGTGGTGGCCGCCGTCAAGAAATCCGGCGAGGTCGTCGACGCCGGCCTGCCCCGCCAGGGGCGCGACCGCACGAGCTGGCTGGTCGACCGCCTGAAGCACGCCCCCGTCGAGCTCGACGCGGCGGCCGGCAAGCTCCTCGGCCAGCACCTGGGAGAGGACATGGGCCGCCTGGGCGGCCTGCTGGAGACGCTGGCCGCCGCCTACGGTCCGGGAGCCGGCATCGGTACCAGCGAGCTCGAACCGTTCCTGGGCGAGGCCGGGGGGGTCGCTCCATGGGAGCTCACCGACGCCCTCGACCGGGGTGACTACGAGGGCGCGCTCACGGCGTTGCGCCGGCTCCTTCACTCCGGCGAGCGCCACCCGCTGGTGGTGATGGCGACCCTGCACCGCCATTACGCAGCCATGTTGCGACTCGACGGCTCCGGGGTGCGCACCGATGCCGAGGCCGCCGCGCTGCTGGGCATCAAGGGCAGCCCCTACCCTGCCAAGAAGGCGCTCGTCCAGGGCCGCCGGCTCGGCGCCACCGGGGTGCGCCGCGCCATCCGCCTGCTGGCCGAAGCCGACCTCGACCTTCGGGGGGCCAAGGCCTGGCCGGAGGAACTGGTGATGGAGGTGCTCGTGGCCCGCCTGTGCCAGCTGTCCCGGGGGTGAGACGGAAAGCGCGTAGCCTCCTGCGCCGTGAGCCCGACCCGCACGCGCAAGAGGATCCCCAAGCCGGCGCTGGCCGTGGAGCGCCTCACCCTGGCCAACGGGCTGCGGGTGGTGCTGAACCCGGACCGCTCCGCGCCCACCGTCGGCATCACGGTAAACTACGACGTCGGGTTCCGCAGCGAGCCCGAGGGCCGCACCGGCTTCGCCCACCTGTTCGAGCACCTCATGTTCCAGGGCTCGGCCCACCTCGAAAAGGGGGAGGCCGACAAGCTCATCGAGGGCAACGGCGGGATCGAGAACGGCAGCACGCGGGCCGACTACACCAACTACATCTCGATGCTCCCGGCCAACGCCCTCGAACTCGGCCTCTTCCTCGAGGCCGACCGGATGCTCCAGGTCCGCCTCACCGAGGAGAACCTGCAGAACCAGATCGACGTGGTCAAAGAGGAGATCCGGGTCAACGTCCTCAACCAGCCCTACGGCGGCTTCCCCTGGATCGACCTGCCGCCGGTGATGTTCGACACCTTCAACAACGCCCACAACGGCTACGGCAGCTTCGTAGACCTGGAGTCGGCCACCGTCGAGGACGCCCAGGACTTCTACGACAAGTTCTACGCCCCCGGCAACGCCATGTTGTCGGTGAGCGGTGACTTCGAGGTGGGTGCCATCACCCAGATGATCGAGCGCCACTTCGGCTCCATCGCCGGCCGTGAAGCGCCGCCGCCGCCCGACACGTCAGAGCCGGTGCCGACCAGCGAGCGCCGGCAGGCCAAGACCGACCCCATGGCGCCCATGCCGGCCATCGCCGTGGGCTACCGCGTTCCCAACCCGGTGACCGAGCTGGAGGAGGACCTGGCGGCCGTCGTGCTCGTCGAGGTGCTCACCGAGGGCGAGGGCTCGCGCCTGCACCAACGCCTGGTCAAGGACGACCGCGTCGCCAGCCACGTGGGCGGGATGATCGGCACCTTCGGCGACCCCTTCGACGTCCGCGACCCGACGATGCTGCAGTTGCTGGCCTACCACCCCGGCGGCACCGCCGATCAGGTGTTGCGGGCCATAGACGACGAGGTGGCCAGGCTGGCCTCGGGGATCGATCTCGAGGAGTTGCAGCGGGTCCAGACCAGCCTGGTGTCCGGCCACCTGCGCCGGCTCGACAACCTCCTGCAGCGGGCCATGTTCATGGCCACCCTCGAACAGCAACGGGGTCGGGCCGAGCTGGTCAACGAGCTACCCGAGGCCATTGCCTCGGTAGAGCCGGAGGCGGTGGTGGCGGCCGCAGCCAAGTGGGTGCGGCCCGACGCCCGGGCGGTGCTCGAGGTCCAGCCCTTGAGCGCGGCATGAGCCCGACGGCGTCGCCCATGTTCGTGAGGCCCGGGCTGGTGGGCATCGTCCCCGAGGTCCCGCCCCTCAAGCGGATCAAGTTGCCGGTCGTGGCCGAGCGGCAGCTGGCCAACGGGCTGCGGGTGGTCGCTGCCAAACGGTCGGGCGTTCCCCGGGTGGAGGTGCGCCTGCTCGTGCCGTCTGCCCGCAACCGGGCGGCCGCCGACCCTGCCCAGTCGCGGGTGATGACCAAGACGCTGCTGTCTGGGACAGCGACGCGCACGAGCACCGAGATCGCCCAGGAGCTCCAGCGCCTGGGTGGCCACCTCGACGCCGGCGCCGACAGCGAGGACTTCGTGTTCTCGGGCTCGGCGCTGGCCACCGAGCTCGGGCCCTTGCTGGGCCTGGTCGGCGAGATCCTCACCGGTGCCACCCACCCCGACGAAGAGGTGGCGATCCAGCGCGAC
>JAHWJQ010000090.1 GCA_019348305.1 Actinomycetota bacterium | reverse complement strand
GCAGCGCCGTGGTCGATGACCGACCCCGGGACCCACCAGTAGGCGTTGTCCAGCGCCTTGAGATCCGACAGGGTGAGCTCGGCTATGGCACCGCGACCATCGGTGGTGCGCTCGACGGTTGCGTCGTGGCACACCACGAGCACGTCGTCGGCGCTCATGTGCACGTCGAGCTCCAAGGCGTCGGCCCCCGCGTCGACGGCTTTGCGCATGGCGAACAAGGTGCTCGACGGCCCCTCTCGGGACCCCCCCTGGTGGGCCCAGTTGAGGACGCGCCGCTCGAGCCAAGGGTTGGTGCTCACGTGCCGGACGGTAGTCTCGCCGCTGTGACCCTCCCGCACCACCGAGCGCGCCCGTGAAGGTCGCCTTCGTCGGGTCGTTCTCGACGGGCAAGACCACCATGGCCAACCTCATGGCGCGGGAGTGGGACCTGCCGCTTCTGCCCGAAGCGGCCCGTGAGGTGGCCGATCTGGGTTTCCCGCTCGACATGACGGCCACCGCGGAGACCGAGACGCTCATCTTCCTCAAGACGTTGCGGGCCGAGCTCACCCACCCCGCCTTCGTCGCCGACCGGTCGTTCTTCGACGTCCTGTGTTACGCAGACTGGGTGATGGAGCAGGACCGCCCTGGCCGCAAGGAAGATCACCTGTGGCTGGAGGCACGACAGATCGCCACGCTCGACCTGCGCGCCCGCTACGACCACGTCTTCTACCTGCCCGTCGAGTTCCCGATCGTGCTCGACGGGCTCCGTCCCGACGACACCGCTTTCCAAGCCGACATCGACCGGCGCATGGTCGCACTCCTCGAATCCAACGACGTCGGCTACCACACCCTTACGGGGACGGTCGAGGAGCGGCGCCAGGCAGCCAACAAGGTGGCCGGGCGCTGACAACGGCGCCCCCTTCCGCACCTGGTCCAGCCGCCTAACCTGGCGGGCCATGTCCGATCTCGCGGCTGACGAGCAGACCTACCGTCTCCCCCGCAGCGTCATCCCCCGGCACTACGAGCTGACGCTGGCGCCCGATCTTCGGGCATTCCGCTTCGACGGCGTCGAGACGGTGACCGTCGAGGTGCTGGAGCCGGTCGACGAGTTCACGCTCAACGCCGCGGACCTCGAGATCCAGGGCGCCGTCGCCTGTTCCGGCGACACCACCCTCGCCGCTGAGGTCCACCTCGACCCCGAGCGTGAACGGGCGACCATCGCGCTCCAGGGGACGGCCCAGCCGGGCGAGTGGCAGATCGAGCTGCGGTTCACGGGCGTGCTCAACGACAAGTTGGCCGGCTTCTACCGCAGCACCTACACCGACGACGAGGGCGTGGAGCGGGTCATCGCCACCACCCAGTTCGAATCGACCGATGCCCGCCGCGCCTTTCCCTGCTGGGACGAGCCCGACTTCAAGGCGGTGTTCGCGGTGACGCTGGTGGTCGAGGACGGTCTGGTCGCCATCTCCAACGGGCCGGTGGTTCGGGAGGTGCCCATGGACGGCAAGCGGGCGGTGACCTTCGCCGACACCATGGCCATGTCCACCTACCTCGTGGCCTTCGTGGTGGGACCGCTCGAGCTCACCGACCCGGTCGACGTCGACGGCACCCCTCTGCGGGTGGCGTACGTGCCGGGCAAGGCCCACCTGACCAGCTTCGCCCTGGAGGTCGGGGCACACTCCCTGCGCTTCTTCACCGATTACTTCGGGATCGCCTACCCGGCCGAGAAGCTCGACCTCATCGCCCTGCCCGACTTCGCCTTCGGTGCCATGGAGAACCTCGGTGCCGTCACCTTCCGGGAGACGGCCTTGCTGGTCGACCCGGAGACGGCGAGCCGTCTCGATCACGAGCGGGTCGCCGACGTGGTGGCCCACGAGATCGCCCACATGTGGTTCGGCGACCTGGTGACCATGAAGTGGTGGAACGGCATCTGGCTGAACGAGGCGTTCGCGACGTTCATGGAGCTGTTGGCGGTCGACGCCTTCCGCCCCGAGTGGGAGCGGTGGGTCAGCTTCTCCACCGGGAGGGCCTCGGCCATGAACACCGACGGGATGCGGGCCACCCGGCCGGTGGAGTTCCCGGTCGCCGCACCCGAGGAGGCCGAGGGCATGTTCGACGTCCTGACCTATCAGAAGGGGGCGTCGGTGGTCCGCATGCTCGAGCAGTACCTGGGCGCTGATGCCTTCCGCTCCGGCATCCGGCTGTACATGCAGAAGCATGCCTACGCCAACACCGAGACCACCGATCTCTGGGACGCCATCGAGGAGGCCACCGGCGAGCCCGTGCGTTCGACGATGGACTCGTGGATCTTCCAGGGCGGCCACCCCATCGTGACCGTCGACACCGACGACGGCCACGCGCCGGCCGGGGAGGACGCCTCGGCCGATCGAGGAGGCGGCGTGGTGCTGAGCCAGCGCCGCTTCCGTTACCTGGCCGGCCCCGACGACGCCGACGCCCGCTGGCACGTGCCGGTGATCCTGCGAGCCAGTGTCGACGGCACCGTCGCCACCCGCAAGCTCCTCCTCTCGGACCAGGCGGCGGCCATCGACTTCGGGGGGGGCAAGCTCGACTGGCTCGTCGCCAACGCCGGCGGGTCGGGCTTCTACCGGACCCGCTACGCCCCCGAGCAGCTGCGAGCCCTCACCGCCGACCTCGGCGCCGCCCAGCTGTCACCCGTCGAGCGCTTCAACCTGGTCAGCGACACCTGGGCCGCGGTGCTCGCCGGCCTGGCGCCGCTGCAGGACTTCATCGACCTGGTCCGCCTGTTCGGCGACGAGACCGACCCGACGGTGTGGGCCGCCGTGCTGGGGCCCTTCAGCCTGATCGAGCGGGGCCTGGGCGAGGAGCACCGCCCCGCCCTGCAGGGGTTCCTCCGCCGTCTCGTGGGGCCTGCGTTCGAGCGACTGGGGTGGACGAGCCAGCCCGGGGAGAGCGAGAAAACACCCACGCTGCGGGCGCTGCTGCTCGACCGGATGGGCACCATCGCCGCTGATCCCCACGTGCAGCGGCGGGCGGTCGAGCTCCACGCTTCGTACCTGGAGAACCGGACGTCCGTCGACGCCGACATCGTGCCCTCCATCGTGCACATCACCGCCCACACCGGGGGTGAGGCCGAGTACCACGAGTTCCTGGAGCGCTACCGCCACCCCGCTACGCCTCAGGAGGAGGTGCGTTACCTGATGGCGCTGGCCGCCTTCCAGAACGAGGCGCTCCTGCGCCGGACGCTCGATCTGGCCGAGAGCGAGGTCCGCACCCAGAACGCCCCCTTCCTCATCAACGCGGCACTGGCCAACCTCGCCTACGGGCCCATGGCATGGCGCTGGCTGACCGAACGGTGGGACAGCCTGCTGGAACGGTTCCCCCACAACAGCCACGCGCGCATGATCGAAAGCGTCAGCCTCCTGGCCACTCGCGAGCTGGCCCGTGAGGTCCGCGCCTTTCTCACCGAGCATCCGGTGGTGGCGGGACAAAAGACGGTGGAGCAGACCCTGGAACGTCTCGACGTGAACGTCGCCTTCTTGGAGCGTGAGCGGGAACGACTGCCCCTCGTGTTCGGGGAGGCGTGAGCGGCCTCAGTGTCTTCGCCGTCGAAGACACGGCCGCCCAGGTCTGCTGGACAGAGCTGCCGGGGGCTGACGCCGTCCTTCGCGCCGGTGACGTCGAGGTGCCGCTTCACGACCACGACCCGGCCCGCCCCGGCGCAGTGGTGGTCGAGGGCCTCCAGCCGGACACCGACTACGAGGTGGTGCTCGAGGTGGGCCGAGCTCGCCGTGTCGCCGGCGCGCTCCGGACCCTGGCCCCACCGCCGGGCAGCCTGCTGAGCCGTTTCGCCACCATCAGCGACCTCCACATCGGCGAGCCCGCCTTTGGGCTTCTGCCCCGGGTGCGGGAGTTGCCGGCGCCACCGCCGGAGCAGGGCTATGCCGCCAGGTGTGCGCGCGCCGCCATCGCGGAGGCCGCCGCCTGGGGCGCGGAGGCGCTGGTGGTCAAGGGGGACCTCACCTTCTCGGGCCGGCCGAAGCAATGGGAGCTGGTGGCCGAGATCCTGTCCTCGGCGCCGATGCCGGTCTACGCCACGCTCGGCAACCATGACGTGTTCGCCAAGAGCACCGACGGGCGGGTCGTCCTCGCTCGTTGTGGCGTAGCAATCCCCTACGAGCCGACGTCGGTGAGCCTGCCCGGGATCACCCTCGTCGTGGGGCACTCCGCACAGGCCCGCCGGTCCGCGGGCCACCTCGACGACCGCCAGTGCGAGACGCTCGTCCGCCTGGCCGGCGACAGCCCGGGCGGCGCCTTCGTCACCCTCCACCACTACGTCGACCCGTTGCCCATCCCGTCCCGCTACCCGCCGGGGATCCCCAGGCAGCAGGGTGACCCGTTGCTGCGGGGGTTGGCTGAGGCCAACCCGGCCACGCTGGTCAGCTTCGGCCACACCCACCGCAACCGCAGAGGGGTTCGCCACGGCCTGGCGGTGACGGAGGTGGGGTCGACCAAGGACTACCCGGGCGTCTGGGCCGGGTATGCGGTGCACGAGGGAGGCATCCGCCAGGTGGTGCGGCGGATCAGCGACCCGTCCTGCCTGGCCTGGACGCAAGAGACCCGCCGCATGCTCGGCGGCTTCTGGGGCCTCTGGGCGCCCGGCCGCCTCAGCTCACGCTGCTTCAGCCATCCATGGCCGGCGAGTCCGGCGCCGCCGCGGTGAGCTTGTCGATGCGAGCCTGGACGGCGGCCAGCCGCTCGGTCGCCGCCGCGTGCAGTCGGCCGGCCCGTTCGTAGAGGTCGGTCACCTCCTCGATGCCGAGGTTGCCCCTGGCCATCGAGGCGATCGTGGCCTCCAGCTCCTCCATCAGCTCCTCGAAGGTCGGCTCCTGCCCGCGCTCGCCAGTCCCAGTCATGGCGCCGCCTCCTCGACGACGGCCCGCAGCCGCCCCGCGGCCAGCTGCACGTGCACCCGCTCGCCGGCCCCCACCTTGCCGGCGTCGCGCAGCACCGAGCCGTCGTCGGCGCGGACCACCGCGTAGCCCCGCTCGAGGACCCGGGCCGGGCTCAAAGCCTCCATCTCGCGACGGGCACCGTCGAGGGTGGCCGACGCTCGGCTCAAGCGGTGGCGGGGGTGGAACGTCTCCAGGCGGTGCCCCGCGTGCGCCAGCCGGTCCTTGGCTCGCTGCACGCCGGCCGCGACGGCGCGATCACGGTCGACGGCCTCCAGCCGCCGGGACGCTACGGCAGCGGCGGACAACACCAGCGTGTCGGCCTGCCGTCGCAACGCCCGCAGCTCACCTTCGATCGCCGAGCGGTCAGGCACCACGGCCGCCGCTGCCAGCGAAGGGGTGGCGCAGCGCAGGTCGACCACCTCGTCGCACAGCGGTCGGTCGCCTTCGTGGCCGATCGCCGCCACCACCGGCGTCCGGGAGGAACAGATGGCCCGGCACAGGTCCTCGTCGCTGAAGGCAAGCAGCTGCGTGGCATCCCCTCCTCCCCTGGCCAAGATGATGACCTCGACGCCGGGTCGCTCGTCGAGATCCCGCAGGGCACCAGCGATGGCATCGGCGGCACCAGGACCCGACACGGGCACCTCGCGGAACACCATCGGGTAACCGGGATACCGCGCCCGGGCGACAGCGAGGATGTCTCCCCGTACCGCAGCTTCGCTGCCGCAGACGATGCCGATGGCCTGAGGCAGCCGGGGGATGGGCCGGCGCGGGCGGTCGAGCAGCCCGTCGCTGCGCAGTCGCAGGCGCGCTTCCGCAATCATTGCTGCGACGGCCCCCGCCCCCACCGGCACGACGTCCTCGGCCACGAACTGGAGCCGCCCCCAGCCGCTGATCCACTCGAGGGCGCCCGTCGCCTGGACCCGCTCTCCGTCGACTGTGCGGGCCCGACGGGCGCGGGCGGCGGGCACGGTCACGTCGATCTGAGCGGCCCGGTCCTTGAGGGTGAAGTAGATCCTGCCCCCCGGCCGCGTCGTCGGTCGGTGGACCTCGCCTTCCACCGCCACCTTGCCCACCCCGGCCAACGACCGGGCCACCTCGGCGCTCAGGCGGACGAGGGTCACTCTCCGCACCGCCGGTGCCGGATCGTCGAACAGCGTCACCCCGTGGCGCCCGCCGGCCGAGCCCGGCGGCCCTCGACCTCCAAGAAGAACTGCCCCATCACCTTCTGCACGGCCAACGACCAGGTCGGGTAGGCGTGGACGGTCAGTGCCAGCTGCGCCGGGAAGATGCCGGTTCGGACGGCGACGGCGAACTCGTGGATGAGCTCGCCGGCGCGGGGCGCCACCACCGTCGCTCCCAGCACCCGGCCGCCGGCGAGGTTGCCCGTGAGCCACCGGGGCCCGACGATGACCTTCAAGAAGCCGTCGGTGCGGTCCTCGGTCACCGCCCGGTCCACCTCGGACAGGGGGAGGAAGGCCACCTGGCCGCCCCGTTCGGCGGCCTCCTGCTCGCTGAGGCCGACCCGAGCCACCTCGGGGTCGGTGAAGGTCACCCACGGGATCCGCTCCGGACGGAACCGGCGCTTGCGGAACGAGCCGAAGGCGTTGCCTACCGCGATCCGCCCCATCTCGTCGGCGGCATGGGTGAACTGCAGCTTGCCCGCCACGTCACCCACCGCCCAGACGTTCGGCGCGCTCGTCTGGAGGTAGTCGTCGGTCTTGACGAAACCCCGCTGGTCGACCTCGACGCCGGCGGCGTCCGGATCGAGACCGTCGGTCACCGGTCGCCGGCCGATGGCGACGAGCACCTGGTCCACCTCCACCGGCTCGCCGCCCTCCACGTGGATCCGGGCTGCTCCGGTTGCCGCCCCGCCGGTGGCCGGCCCGAGCGGTTCCACCCGCGTCACCTTCTGGCCGGTGCGGAGCTCCACCCCCTCCCGGCGCAGGACCTCCTCCATCACCGCGGCGACCTCGGGTTCCTCTTTCGAGAGCAGGTGATCGAGGGCCTCGATGACCGTGACCCGGGCTCCCAGACGGCCGAAGGCCTGCGCCAGCTCACAGCCGATGGCCCCCCCGCCAAGGACCGCCAGCGTCGGGGGGCATTCCTGTAGCTCCCAGACGTTGTCGCTGGTCAGGTGGTCGAGCTCGCGCAGCCCCGGGATGGGCGGCACCGCCGGCGCCGCCCCGGTGGCCACCACGAACCGGTCGGCCCCCACCCGCTTCCCGTCCACTTCGATGTCGTTGGGGGAGGTGAACCGGGCCCGCCCCTCCAACACCTCGACCCCCTCGCCCCGGAACACCTGGGCGTCCTCACCGGCGGCGATCGTCTTGACCGCCCGCGCCGCCGATGCCATGGACTGCGCGAAGCCGGCGCCGCGGCTGGCCGCCGCGATCAGAGCCTTGGAGGGGACGCAGCCGGTGAAGGTGCAGTCACCGCCGATCGGCCCGTCCTGCACGAGCAGGGTGCGCCTACCCCTGCGGACCCCCGTCCTGGCCGCCGCCATCCCGCCAGCCCCGCCGCCGATTACGACCAAGTCGAAGTCCACCGGCGAGAACGTAGCGCCGAGACGCGACAGAGGCAGCGGCTGGTCGCTGGACCAACCGCTGCCTCCGGTGTCGGGTCGAACAAGTGAGGCCGGAGTTGGGGCCCCGGCCGGCGGCGGCGCAGCCGCCGGGGTTACAGCTAGGAGCGACGGGCGAACCGCTTGAGTCCGGTACCGGTGCCGACGAGGCCGAGACCGACCAGGACCAACAGGACGACGCCGAGCCCGGTGCGGGCGAGCTGCCCACGCTCGAACTGCACGCCCTTCACCTCGGCCTTGGAACCTGCGGGACCAGCCTCGGCGCCCCGCTCGAAGCTGATGCCGAGGACGGCCGCCTGGCCACCGGCCTGGGAGGCGCCGGCACCTGCCGTCTCAGTGGCGGTGACCGCCGTGCCCAAGACGTTCGACTCAGCCGGCACGTTGGTGGCAGCGTTGTTGGGCGAGACCACCGGCGTGCCCTGGGTGCCCTGGCTGCCCTGGCTGCCCTGCGTGCCCTGGCTGCCCTGGCTGCCCTGGCTGCCCTGCGTGCCCTGGCTGCCCTGGCTGCCCTGGCTGCCCTGGTTGCCGGGGTTGACCGGGGCGCAGTCGC
>JAHWJQ010000008.1 GCA_019348305.1 Actinomycetota bacterium | reverse complement strand
GGCCTCCGGCTTCGGGTCGGCCGCCAGACCCATGTTCCGCACCGCGCTGTAGACGACGTAGAAGACGACGACGTAGACCACCTCCCGCCACCACCGCAGGCGCGCCCGGGTCGGCGGCCGTTCGACCTCGGCGACCACGTGCAGCTACGCGACGGCCCCCGCCGTGCGGCTGCCGACGGCGAAGGCGGGGGCGCCCAGGAGGCTGGCGGCGAGGTTGATCCCGTACACGAGCAGCCCGAGGGTGATGGCCTGGTCGGCGCTCACGCCCAGAGGGTGCAAGAACAGCACGAAGGCCCCCTCCCGCACCCCGAGCCCGCCGAGGTGGGCGCCGGCAGCACCTGCACGATGGCGACCGCCGGCATGAAGGCCAGTACCGCGGTCCAGCTCACGGGGAGCCCCAACGCCTTGGCGGCCAGGAAGGCGGCCAGGACCATCGCCAGTTGGTAGGCAAAGCCGACGATAAGCACTTCGGCGGCGACGCCGGGCTGGCGCCGGAAGCGGGCGAGGCCGAGGTGCACGGCGGTGACGAAGCGCAGCCAGCCGGCCCGGGCCTCCAGGAGCCTCCCCATCCGCGGGCTCGACGCCCCGAACAACACCGCGCCCAGCGAAGCCAGCGTGGCGAGGGAGATCACCAGCACAAGGTGGCTGGCCCGCTCGAGCGGGGGGCGGAGCAGCCCCGGGTTGATGGCGAGGGTCACCAGGGAGATGACGGGGAGCACCACCCAGCCCGTCAGGCGTTCGAGCACGACCGACGCAAACGACCGCGGCGTCTCGCCGTTGGTACTGGACAGGCGGCTGGCCCGCAGCAGGTCACCGCCGATGGTCGTGGGCAGGAAGTTGGAGACGAACAGGCCGGCCAGGTAGTGCGGGAAGAGCGCGGAAAGGCGGGCGCGCAGGTCGAGGGCGGCCAGCACCCGGTGCCAGCGGAGGGTCGCCAGCCCGGTGGCGACCACGGTCACGGCCAGAGCCGAGACCAGCCAGGCCAGGGTGGTCGGCTGCAGGACCGGCCGCACGTAGGCGGCGGCGCGAGGCAGGAGCACCACCAACATGGCCAGGGTGGCCGCGGCGCGCGCCAGCCCCAAGATCCGCCTCCGCCGGTTCACCGGGGCTTTCCCCGGCTGCAACTTCCTGGCCACGCGGCTTAGCGTAGGCCCGCTCACCCCCCGGGCGGACCCGCCCGCGCCGACCACGCTTGGAGGGCAGCGATTGATGCACGAGCGCCGGTTGCAGTTGCCCTCGGGCCTAGGGGTCGCATTGCTGGAGGCAGGCGGGCCCCCGGCACGGCCGTTGCTCCTGGTCCACGGCTTCACCGGGGCCAAGGAGGATTTCGCAGAACACCTCGATGCGCTGGCCGCCACCGGCTGGCACTGCGTGGCCCCGGACCTTCGGGGCCACGGCGGCAGCGACCACCCCCCGGGCGTGACGAGCTACGGGCTCCGGATCTTCGCGGCCGACATCCTCGGGTTGGCTGATGCCCTCGGCTGGGCTCGCTTCACCCTTCTCGGCCACTCGATGGGGGGCATGGTGGCCCAACACATCGCCCTCGACGCGCCGGACCGCCTGGAGCGGCTGGTCCTCATGGACACCAGCCACGGCGCCCCCGACGGCATAGACCCGGCCCTGGTCGAGCTGGGCAAGGCGGTCGTCGCCCAGGGCGGGATGCCGCTTCTGGTCGAGGCCACCCGGGCCCAGGAGGGCGGCCTCTTCACGCCGGCGCACATGCGGCTGCTCTCCACCCGCCCCGGGTACCGGGAGTTCGCCGAGGGCAAGAGCCTGGCCTGCTCGGCGGACATGTGGACGGCCATGGTCGACGAGTTCCTGCACCAGCCCGACCGCCTCCAGGCTCTGGCCGGGCTGCGGCTGCCAACCCTGGTGGTGGTGGGGGAGCAGGACGCGTCGTTCCTCGACCACTCGCGGCGGATGGCAGGGGCAATCCCGGACGCGAAGCTCGCCGTCATCGCCGACGCCGGCCATTCCCCCCAGTTCGAGAACCCCACGGGGTGGTTCGAGGCCGTTGTCGCGTTCCTCGACGGCGGCGTTACCGTGGCAGGACAATGATCGATCAAGCAGTCGTCGACCGAGTCCTGCACACCGCGCTGCGTACGGGTGGGGACTTCGCCGAGGTGTTCGTCGAGGATCGTCGCGCCTCGTCGGCCGTTCTCGACGACGGCAAGGTCGAGGACCTCACCTCCGGGCGCGAGAGGGGAGCGGGGATCCGGGTGGTGGCCGGTGACACCACCGGCTTCGCGTCGACTGCCGAGCTGACCGAGGCGTCGTTGCTGGCGGCCGCCGAGGCGGCAGCGGCGGTGGCCCGTGGTGGAGCCGGCGCGGCCCGCACGGTGTCGCTCGGCGGCCCGGCCCAGGTGGCCGCCGCCGCGGTTCGGGTGGCGCCCGAGGACGTGGGCAAGGCCGCCAAGGTCGAGGTGCTGCAGCGGGCCGACGCAGCGGCGCGGGCGGCGGGGGCGGCGGTGAAACAGGTCACGGTGCGCTACGGCGACGTACGCCGGCGGGTCCTGGTGGCCAACAGCGACGGCTTGGTGGCCGGTGACGATCAGGTGCGGACCCACCTGTCCGTGCTGGCCGTGGCCGCCGGCGACACCGGCATGCAGACGGGGTCGGAGTCCACGGGCTTCACGCTGGGCTTCGAAGTGCTCGAAGACCTCGACATCGAGGAGTTCGCCGAGCGGGCGGCACGCCGGGCTCTGACCAAGCTGCGGGCCCGGCCGGCGCCCTCGGGGGCGGTCCCGGTCGTCATCAACCGCGGCAGCGGGGGCGTGATGTTCCACGAGGCATGCGGTCATGGGCTCGAAGCCGACCTGGTGGCCAAGGGGGCGTCGGTGTACGCCGGGCGGGTGGGCGAGGTGGTGGCGAGCCCGCTGGTGACGCTGGTGGACGACGGCACCATGGCCCCGGAGTGGGGCTCCTTCGCCATCGACGACGAGGGGCACCGGGCCGCCCGCAACGTCCTCATCGAAAACGGCGTCCTCACCGACTACCTCTGGGACGTGATCCGGTCGCGCAAGGAGAACCGCCGGCCGTCGGGCAACGGCCGGCGCCAGAGCTACCGGCACCTGCCGATGGTGCGGATGACCAACACCTTTGTCACCAACGGCACCGAGGACCCCGAAGCGATCCTGCGGGACACAGCTAGCGGGGTCTACGTGGCCAAGCTCGGCGGTGGGCAGGTGAACACCGCCACCGGCGACTTCGTCTTCGGCATGACCGAGGCCTACATGATCTCGAACGGCGAGATCACCGAGCCCCTGCGGGACGCCAACCTGATCGGCAACGGCCCCGAGGTCCTGCGCAACATCGACGTCATCGGCAACGACTTCGCCATGGGCCCGCCGGGCACGTGCGGCAAGGACGGCCAAGGCGTGCCCGTGGGCGACGGGAACCCGACGCTGCGGGTGACGAGCATGACGGTCGGGGGTACGGCCGGTGCCTAGCGCCGAGCTGCTCGACCTGGCCCGGCGGGCCGTGGGGTGGGCGGCGCCGGGCGAGGAGGTCGAGGTCTACGCCACCCGGGGTGAGAGCCTGAGCGTGGACGCTTACCAGGGCGAGGTGGAATCGCTGAGTGCCGACACCACCGCCGGCGCCGGCGTCCGGGTCGTCGTCGGCCACCGCCAGGGCTTCGCCTGGACGGGTGCGCTGGACGAGGCGGCGCTGGCCGAGGCGCTGGCCGAGGCCCGGGAGAACGCGGCGTTCGGCGAGCCGGCGGAGTGGAACGGCCTGGCCCTGCCCGACGGGGTGCCGGCGCCCGAGGTCGACATCGACCGGCCCCAGCTGGCCGCCCTGCCCCGGGCCGCCAAGATCGACCTGGCCCTCGACCTGGAGCGTGCGGTGCTGGCTGCCGACGGGCGCATCACCGGCGTCCGCACCGCCTCCTACAGCGAGGACCGCACCGAGCGGGCGGTCGCGTCGACCACGGGCATCGAGGCATGGGGGCGCTCGGGCTCGTGCGGCCTCTACGTCTCGGCCATGGCCGACGACGGTTCCGGCACCCGCACCGGCGCCGGCTCGGCCAGCGGGCGCGAGCCGGCGGAGCTGGACCCCGACGAGGTGGCCGCCGAGGCCGCCGACAAGGCCGTGCGCCTCCTCGGCGCCACCAAGCCGGCCTCCCGGCGGCTCACGGTGGTGCTCGAGCCGGAGGTGACGGCGGCCTTCGTCGGCATCCTCGGGCGACTCGTCTCGGGGATGGCCGTGCTCAAGGGCAAGTCGCTCTTCGCCGGGCGCCTCGGCCAGCGGGTGGCGGCCGAGGTGTTCAGCCTCACCGACGACCCGACCGATCCCGAGGGCTTCGGCGCGATGGCTCATGACGCCGAGGGGCTGGCCAGCCGGCGCAACGTCCTCATCGACGCCGGCAAGCTGTGTGGCTTCGTCTACGACGGCGCAACCGCCAGGAGGGCGGGCACCGTCTCCACCGCGTCGGCGATGCGCAGCTACCAGAGCGTCCCGGCGCCCGGTTGCCGCTCCCTTGCCGTCGCCGCCGGGGTCAGCCCCGCCGAGGAGCTCGTTGCCGGCATCGACGACGGCTTTGTCGTGCAGAGCGTGAAGGGCCTGCATTCGGGCGTCAACTCCATCAGCGGCGACTTCTCGGTCGGGGCCGAAGGCCTGCGCATCCGGGGTGGCGACATGGCCGAGCCCGTGGCCGGAGTGACGGTGGCCTCCTCCCTGCCCCGGATGCTGCTCGACCTGAGCGCCGTCGGCTCCGACCTCCGGCGCTTCGGCCACACCACCGTCCCCACCCTGGTCGTGTCGGAAATGGCCATGGCCGGCGCCTGAGCGCTCGGAGGTGTCAGAACGGCGTCGGGCGGGGTACGGCCTGCGACGATGCCAATGAGCCTCGATGACATCCGTGATCTCGCGCGCCGGCGCTTCGGATTCGACGACCTCCGGCCCGGCCAGGCGGAGGCGATGCAAGCGGTGCTCGAGGGGCGCGACACGCTGGCCGTGCTACCCACGGGCTCGGGCAAGTCGGCCATCTACCAGTTGCCGGCGCTGCTGATGTCGGGGCCCACGGTGGTGGTGTCGCCCCTCATCGCCCTGCAGCGCGACCAGGTGCAGAACCTCGTGGGGCTGACGGGGCAGGGCTCGGCCGCCTCGGCCAACTCCTCCATCCGGGCCTCCGCCCGCCGCTCGGCGCTCGAGGGCATCCAGACCGGCGACGTCGAGTTCCTCTTCCTGGCCCCTGAGCAGCTCCGCAAGGACGACGTGATCGAGGCGCTGCGGGCGGCTCAGCCCTCGCTTTTCGTCGTGGACGAAGCGCACTGCATCAGCGGATGGGGCCACGACTTCCGGCCCGACTACCTGTTGCTCGATTCCGTCATCGAGGCGCTGGAAGGCCCCACCGTCCTGGCACTCACGGCCACCGCGGCGCCGCCGGTGCGGGCGGAGATCGTGCAACGGCTCGGCATGCGGGATCCGGCCGTGGTGGTGAGGGGCTTCGACCGGCCGAACATCCACCTGGGGGTGGAGAGCTTCCTCGAGGAGCGAGAGAAGCGCCGGGCGCTCGTCGAGGCCTGCACCGCGTCCCCCGGCCCCGGCATCGTCTACGTCGCCACCCGTAAATGTGCCGAGGAGCTGGCGGGGGAGCTGGGTGAGGCGGGGCTTCGGGCCGCCTGCTACCACGCCGGGCTGTCGGCTCGGGACCGCACGGCGGTGCACGAACGCTTCGTGGCCGACGAGCTCGACGTGATCGTGGCCACCACCGCCTTCGGCATGGGCATCGACAAGCCCAACGTCCGCTACGTCTTCCACCACGCCATCAGCGAGTCGCTCGACGCGTACTACCAGGAGATCGGACGGGCCGGCCGCGACGGCCAGCCGGCCCGGGCCACCCTGTTCTACCGGACCGAGGACCTCGGCCTCAGGCGGTTCTTCACGGGCGGGGGCGAGCTCGGCGTCGACCAGCTGCTGGGGGTGGCGGTCACCGTGGCCCGCCAGGACGGGCCCATCGACCCGGGGGAGCTGGCCGAGGCAACGGGGCTGTCCCAGAGCCGGGTCACGTCCGCGGTGTCGCGCCTCGAGCAGGCGGGCGGCCTCGAGGTCCTCCCGAGCGGTGAGGTACGGGCCTCCGGTGAGGTGCACCCGGTGGACGCCGCCGAGGCCGCGGCGCGCGGCGAAGAGGCCCACAGCCGCATCGAGGAGTCGCGCGTGGAGATGATCCGCAGCTACACCGAGACCCGGGCCTGCCGGCGCGAGTACCTGCTCAACTACTTCGGCGAGCAGGTGGGCGGGACGTGCGGGAACTGCGACAACTGCGAGCGGGTCGGGGCCGAGGTCACGAGTGCGGACGACTTCGCCGTGCCCTTCGCGGCCGACACGAGGGTGGTGCACCGTAGCTGGGGGGCCGGCCTCTTGGTGCGGGCCGACGGAGACACGATCACCGTGCTGTTCGACGAGGTCGGGTACAAGACGCTGTCGCTGCGGCTGTTGCTCGACCAGAACCTTCTGGAGGCGGCGCCGCAGTAATCTCCCCGGCCGTGCCTGCCGCCCCCGTTCCGGCTGCGGCTCGGCACCCGCATCTGGCCCAGGAGCGGACCCCGGGCTGGGTCAGGGTCGACCTGCACCTGCACACCATGTGGTCCGGCGACGCGACCACGACCCCCGAGGAGTTGCGCCAGGCGGTGCTCGATTCCGGTCTCGACGTCGTCTGCATCACCGACCACGGGACGATCAACGGCGCCGTCGCGCTGGCCTCCGACCTCGGTTGCCGCGTGGTCGTCGGCGAGGAGGTCAGGACCACCGCCGGGGAGGTCATCGGGCTCTTCCTCACCCGGCGCCTGCCGTTGGGGATGAAGCCGACGGAGGCGGTCGAGGCCATCAGGAGCCAGGGGGGGCTCGTCTACGTGCCCCACCCGTTCGACCCGTTCCGGCACTGCCTGGCCCCCGGCGTGCTCGACGAACTGGCGGCCGCCGGCGCTGTCGACGCCGTCGAGGTGCTCAACGCCAAGACCTCGCTGGCCCAGCTGAACCAGAGGGCGGCCGACTACGCCGGCGCCCGCGGGTTGGCGGCCGGCGCCGGCAGCGACGCCCACGAGCCCTCCGCGCTCGGGGCCGCGTACGTGGAGATGCCCGACTTCGACGGCCCCCAGTCGTTCCTGTCGTCGCTGCGGGCGGGCCGCATCGTGGGCCACCACTACGACGCCCCCCGGGAGTGGCGGCCCCGCGTCGTGCCTTCGACGCGGGCGCTGTAGTTGCCGCTGCTCCACGCCATCGTCCTCGGCGTCGTCCAAGGGCTCTCGGAGTTCCTGCCCATCTCCTCGAGCGGGCACCTGATCCTGGTGCCGTGGCTGTTCGGGTGGGACGAGTTGGCCGACAACCCCGAGCTCAACCGCAGCTTCGACGTCGCTCTCCACGTCGGCACCTTCCTGGCCCTGGTGGTCTATTTCCGCCACGACCTCCTCCGCCTGGCCGCCGCCGGACTCCGCTCTCTCGCCCGTCGGCGGATCGAGGAGCCGCAGGAGCGGCTGGCCTGGCTGCTGGTGGTGGCGTCGCTGCCGGCCGCCACCGTCGGGTTGGTGCTCGACTCGTTGCTCGAGGGCCACAGCGGCGGAGAGGCGGTGATCGGGGTCATGCTCGTCGTCTTCGGCCTCGTGCTGTTCGTCGCTGATCGGGTGCCCGGCCGGCGTGAGGTCGACGCCTTCGGGTTCCGTGATGCCGCGGTCATGGGGGTCGCTCAGGCTGTGGCGCTGCAGCCCGGCGTCTCCCGCTCGGGAGCGACCATCTCGATGGGGCGGTTTCTGGGCTTCGAGCGCGATGCCGCCGCCCGGATCTCGTTCCTCATGACCGTGCCCATCACCGGCGGGCTCGGGGTGTACAAGGCGCTGGACGTCTTCGTCCTGGGCGACGGGCTACCGCCCGGTTTCGCCGCCCCCTTCGCCTGGGGCACCGCCGCCGCCGCCGTGACCGGCTTCGTGGCCGTGTGGGGCCTGCTGCGCCTGGTCCGCACCCGCTCCTTCGCGCCTTTCGTCGTCTACCGGGTTGTCATGGGTACCGCCGTCATCGCCGTCGCCCTCGCTCGCGGCTGAACCGCCTGGGCTCGCCAAGTCCAAGATGGCGGGCCGGCTGCGGTGGCGGGCCCACGCCGTCGCCGCTGCGGAGCCGGCGGCCGCCAGCGCGGCGCCGGCCGCCAACGGGGCGGCGACGTCTCGGCCGCCCGCCCCGGGCCCCTCGCCCGCCCCGGTGGCCGCCGGCGCGGCAACCCCACTCTGGCCCGCAGGCGCCGGCAGCGCCGGCGCCGCCTCGACGGGTGAGGCGGTGGTCGTCGTGGGAGCGGTGGTGGTGGACGGCTGGGCACGGTCGGCGGCGGGAGGAGGTGCCGGCACCGGTGCCGGTGCCGGCGCACCCGCCGTGCCGCCGGCGGCCACGGTGCGAAGTTCGCCCAGGCGGGCCACGACGAAGTCGCCCGGGCACTGGGTGAGGCTCATGTCCCGGTGGGGCGCGATTGTGGCCGTCGTCACCTCGGCGCCCTCAGGATGTCGGTTGGAGCCCCGGGACGTGAACACCGCCGTCGCGTCGGGGCCGAGCGGGATGCCGTAGCGCCGGCCCAGTGCACCGAGCAGCCCGGCCATGGCGGTGAACGCCTCTGCTGAGGGTTCAGCCCGCTGGTGGTTGCCGATGAAGCAGCACAGCTGGTCCGAGCCCTGGTTGCCACCGGTGGCGTCGCCGGCCACCGGCGCCTCCAGGCTTCCCGTCCGCCCCTCCCAGACCCGCCCGAAGCGGTCGACGAGGAAGTTGTAGGCGATGTCGGGCCAGCCCTTCGCGGTGTGGAGCCGGTAGAAGTCGCGCAGCACGCCGGCCACCTCGTCGCGCCCGTAGCCGTTGCCGGGGTCGACGGAATGATGGACGAGCAGGTACCGCACCTCGGCTTCGAGCGGGATAGGGCCTGTGGCGTCGAGGCCGCCGGCCCAGACCGAGCGGGGGATGACCTCGACGCCTTCGAAGCCCACGCCGGCCGGCGCGCCACCCGCCGCCCTTGCCCGCCCCACCACCAGTGCCGCGGCCGC
The DNA here is from genome assembly GCA_019348305.1 of Actinomycetota bacterium. The sequence goes on along the minus strand of JAHWJQ010000008.1, from coordinate 14,849 downwards.
CGCCACCCCGCCCACCAGCAGCTTGCGGCGGGTCAGCGTCCACGGGGCCTCGGCCACGCCCCCACGCTAGGCCGGCGTTTTGGCCCTTTCGGCGACCAAAAGGGCCGAGACAGATCGCAGGCTGGCCGTCACCGCCGGCGAGGGGCTGGCTCAGGCGCCGGCGAGGGCCAGCGTGACCGTTCCGGCCACGAGGGCGAAGGCGACCCGGGGGGCATCCTCCCGGCGCACCGCAACCGTCGTCGTGTCGGCTTCGGGGTCGATCGCCACCACCAGCGCCTCCTCGGCCACGACCACGGTCGGCTCCTCGGCCTCGGGGAACGTCGCCAGCACGTCGACGCGGTCGCCCACGCCGGCGGGCGGCCGTCCCCCGGCCCCACCGGGAATGGCCAGGGCCCGCGCTCCGGCGGGGAGCAGGGCAGCCGCCCCCCGCCGCCCCGCCGGCGCCAGCTTGGACTCGACGATCACCTCTCCGGGCAGGAGGGGCACCACTGCCACCCGCTCGGCCACCCGCGTGGCCGGCGCCCCGGCCGGCAGCAGGGAACCGGGCCGGCGCTCGAGGCGCATCCCGTCGTTGCCGACCACCTCGCCCGCGGCCACCGCCCGGGTGGCGACGGGAACGGTTCGCAGTCCGCCGAAGCGCCGGGCCTGGTACTCCGCCCGGGCCAGCGCAGAGTCCACCGTCACCCCAGTCGTGGCCGCCAAGGCTGCTGCAGCCGCCCACCACACGAGGGGGGCGCGACGCAGGCGCGACCGCAGCGGGCGGCGCCAACGAGAACGGGACGGGGGCACGGCAGGACCTCCTCGGAAGTGACCAAAAGGAGGAAGTGCAGCAGGTGCCGCCGACCCGGCGACGGGGAGAGCGTACGGCCCGGGCGACCCCCACGCCACCCCTGTTTCTAAGAAGCCGCCGGGCTGCTGCTCTTGTCCGTCGAGGGGGTGGTCGACGTCTCGGTCTTGGCCTCTGACGACGAGGCGGTCGAGGTCTCGGACGGCTTGTCGCCGCCGGCCTTGGAGGAGGAGGAGGAGGAGGAGCCGGTCCGACTGTCGGTCTTGTAGAACCCGCTGCCCTTGAAGGCGATGCCGATGGGCTGGAAGACCTTGCGGAGGGTGCCGCTACAACCAGGGCAGTCCGTCAGCGCCGCGTCCTTGAACGACTGAACGACCTCCAGGTGCTCACCGCAGGACTTGCAGACGTATTCGTAGGTCGGCACTACGGTCCTCCGTGGCGGTTAGCACTCTCACTCGACGAGTGCCAAGTGTAGCGGCTGGGCTGGCCAAGCCGCTGCCCCGTAGGATGGTCGGGTGGCGATCTCGCGCCGGCTCGCCCTCACCACGACGCCCACATCGGCTTCACGCGACGGGAGCGGGCGCTGACGCTTCGCCGCCGCCTCACTCTTCTCGTGGCGCTGACCGTCGTCGTCCCGATCACTGCCGTGGGTGTGACGGTGGTCAACCTCATCGACAACGAAGCGACCGAGCGCACCTTCGACCGGCTCCGCCAGGCGACGACCTTCACCGAGGCCACCCTCGCCGACGACCGCGAGGAGCTGGCCCGACTCGTCGGCACGCTCGTCGCCGACGCCAGGCTGAGCGCGGCCATCGCCGAGGGCGAGCGCGGTCTGGAGCAGACGCTGCGCCGGGTTGTCGACGAGGCCGATCTCGACATCGCCATCGTCGAGGACGCGACCGGTGAGGTGGTTGCCCAGGCGGGACGCGTACCGCAGTTCGCGGAGGGCGTCGACGTCCCCGAGCAGGACGAGCTGCTCCGCACGGTGGGGAGCGACCGGGCCGCGTTGGCGAGCGCCCCGCTGCCCGACGGCGGCAGGTTCTTGGTGGGCCGGTGGCTCGACTCCGTCCGGCTCGGCCGCGTGGCCCGGGACGAGGACATCGTCTTAATCCTGTTGGACGGCGGGACGGTGACGGCGGCCACTACGGACGTGGGACGGCTGGCGGAGCGACCGGTGCCCGGGCCGTTCGAAGCCCACTTCGGCCGGGGCGACCGGCTGGCCTACGCGTCGGACGCCCCCGCCCTGGGGCTCACGGTCGTGGCCGCCTCCGGCCTCCCCGGGGGCCAGGACCGCACCGGGCTCATCCTGTTGTTCGGTGGCCTGCTCTTCGTGCTCACCATCCTCATCGTCCTCGTCGGTTACGTCGTGAGCGGCCTGGTCACGGGCCCGGTGGAGGACCTGGTCGAAGCCGCGCTCAATGTGTCGCGCGGCGACCTGACTCAGCGGGTGGATGTCTCCGGCGACGTCGAGCTGGCCACGCTCGGCCGGGCCTTCAACCAGATGACCGACAACCTGCGGGAATACGTCGAGCAGCTCGAGCAGAGCCGCCGAGAGTTCCAGACGGCCATCGCCCGGCTGGGAGACGTCTTGGTCTCCACCCACGACCTGGGCGGCATCATCGACGTGGTGCTCGAGGCTTGCGCGTTGACCCTCGGTGCAGAAAAGGCCGTGTTCTACGAGCGGGTCGCGCTCCCGGCACGGGTCCGGGCCAGCGCCGTGAACGAAGGCGAGGTCCCCGACGTCGAGTTGAACGGGACGGGGGTGGCCGGGGGGGCCGCCCGCCAGCTCATGCCCATCGTCCATCCCGGAAACGCCCAGCTGGCGCCCGCCGAACCCGCGGTGGAGGCGGCCGTGGCTGTGCCCGTGGTGGTGGAGAACCGGCTGGAGGGTGTCCTGGCCCTCTACGGCCGCGTCGGCGGCGGGACGTTCCGCACCGACGACGTCAACACCCTGCAGACGCTCGGTCGCCAGGCGGAGGTCGCCATCGGCAACGTGTACCTCCACGACGAGACCCGCCGCCAGGCCCGCACCGACGGAATGACGGGGCTGTGGAACCGCCGCGAGTTCGAGCTGCGCTGCCGCGACGCGGTGAGGGAAGCCAGCCGCTTCGACGAGTCCTTCGGCGTCATCCTCGTCGACATCGATGACTTCAAGCAGGTCAACGACCGCTTCGACCACTCCACGGGCGATGCCGCGCTCATCTGGTTGGCCGAGCGGCTCTCCGATGCCACCCGCGAGATCGACGTCGTCGCCCGCTGGGGTGGCGAGGAGTTCATCGTACTGCTGCCCCGGGCCGGGCTCGAGGAGACGGCGGCAGTGGCCGAGCGGGTACGCAGCTACATCGCCCGCGAACCAATGGTCGACGGTGACAAGGTCCTCCCCCTCACCGTCTCCATCGGCTTCGCCTGTCACCCCCACGACGGCACTTCCGCCGACGAGCTGTTCCGAGCCGCCGACAACGCGCTGGGTCGGGCGAAGCGCATGGGCAAGAACCGCGTGGAACAGGCGCGACCAACCGAAGGAGTAGAGGTGTGACCAGCGTGACCAAGGCGGTGATCCCGGCTGCCGGGCTCGGAACCCGGTTTCTTCCGGCCACCAAGGCCCAGCCCAAAGAGATGCTCCCCATCGTCGACAAGCCGGCCATCCAGTACGCGGTGGAGGAGGCGGTGCGGGCCGGCCTCGACGACATCCTCGTCATCACCGGCCGCAACAAGCGCTCGCTCGAGGACCACTTCGACAGGGCCGTCGAGCTCGAGGCCGACCTCGAGGCCAAGGGCAAGCACGACCTCTTGAAGCAGGTGCGGGGCATCACCGACATGGCCCGCCTCCACTACGTGCGCCAGGGCGAGGCGCTCGGCCTTGGGCACGCGGTGTCGATGGCGCGCCAGCACGTGGGCGACGAGGCCTTCGCCGTGCTGTTGCCCGACGACCTCATGCACGAGCGGGCCCAGCTTCTCCAGCACATGCTGGCGGCCCACGAGCGCGTGCAGCGGCCGGTGATCGCCCTGTTGGAGATGGAGCCCGACGAGATCTCGGCCTATGGCTGCGCCGAGGTCGAACCAGTGGAGGGGGAGGATTCCGTCGTCCGCGTCACGTCGCTGGTGGAGAAGCCCAAGCCCGAGGAGGCGCCGTCCAACCTCGCGGTGATCGGCCGGTACGTCCTCACCCCCGACATCTTCGACGCGTTGGAAACGGTGGCGCCGGGCGCCGGCGGCGAGATCCAGCTGACCGACGCCATCGCTGCGTTGATGGGCGGTGCCGGCGTCTACGGCTACACCTTCAGCGAAGGTCGCTTCGACACGGGCAACAAGATCGACTACCTGCGGGCGGTCGTCGAGCTGGCCTTGGAGCACGACGAAGTGGGCGAGCCGTTCCGGGCCTTGCTCGCCGAGGTGGCCCGCCGGGAGGCGCTTCTCTAGTGCCTCCCCGGTGATCCCGCTCCAGGAGGCGCAGGCCCGGGTCCTCGGTTCCATCGGTCGGCTCCACCCCCGGGCGGTGCCGCTCGACGAGGCGCTGGGCTGCGTCACCTCCGTCGCCATTGCCGCCACCGAGGCGGTCCCGCCGTTCCCCAACTCGGCCATGGACGGCTTCGCGCTCCGGGCTGCTGACACCGCCGGCGGTCCTGTGCAGCTTCGGGTGGTGGGGCTGCTGCCCGCCGGCCGGGACCCGGCGGGACTGACGGTGGGGCCGGGTGAAGCCGTCCGGATCATGACCGGGGCTGCAGTGCCCGACGGCGCGGATTCCGTCGTCATGGTGGAGTGCACCACCGGCGGCAAGGAGCCCGGCGACCTCGTCACCGTCGAGATCGAGGTCGCCCACGGCAGTCACATCCGCCCTGCCGGCGAGGACCTCCTGCCCGGCCAGGAGATGATCGCGGCCGGCACGGTCCTCGGGCCGGCCCACCTGGGGCTGGTGGCAAGCACCGGCCTGCGGAAGCTGCCCGTGCATCCCCGGCCGAGGGTGGGCGTCCTGTCGACCGGCGACGAGCTGGTGGATGGCCCTGGCGTGCTGCGGCCCGGCCAGATCCGGGACTCGAACCGCCACGCCCTCCTGGCCCTCGTCCGCCGGGCGGGATGCCGGCCCGTCGACCTCGGGTTGGTGGGCGACGACAAGGAGGCCATCGAGGCGACCCTGGCCCAGGCATCGCAGCATTGCGACGCAGTCGTCACCAGCGGTGGGGTGAGCGTGGGCGATTTCGACTACATGGTGGTGGTGCTGCAGGCCCTGGGCGGGCACGCGGAGTGGATGCAGGTGGCGATCAAGCCGGCCAAGCCCCTGCTGTTCGGCCTCATCGGCGCCATCCCCCTGTTCGGCCTGCCCGGGAACCCCGCCTCGGCGATGGTGAGCTTCGAGCTGTTCGCCCGGCCCGCGCTGCGCCGGCTGATGGGCCATCCCCAGCCGTCGCCGGGAGCCGTCCCCGCCGTGGCCGACGACCACCTCTCGCGGCGGCCGGACGGGAAGCTGCACCTCGTTCGGGTGTCGGCCCGCTTTGCCGAGGATGGGCGGCTGCACGTCCAGTCGGCCGGCAGCCAGGGGTCGAACCTGTTGCGTTCGATGGCTGCCGCCAACGCGCTGGCCCTGCTGCCCGACGGAGACGGGATAGGTGCCGGAAACGCCGTCGAAATCTTGCTCCTGAGTAGCCTTCCTGTGTGACCACCGCTCTCGTCGACGGCTACAGGCGGGTGGTGCGCGACTTGCGGATCTCGGTCACCGACCGCTGCAACTTCCGGTGCACCTACTGCATGCCGGCCGAGGGCATGGACTGGTTGGCCCGCTCGGAGATCCTGTCCTTCGAAGAGATCGAGCGGGTGGCCCGGGTGTGCGTGGAGCGGTTCGGCTTCACGAGCATCCGCCTCACGGGCGGCGAGCCCACCGTCCGGGCCAACCTGGCCGTACTGGTCGAACGGCTGGCCACCCTCGGCACCGACCTGTCGATGACCACCAACGGCGCCACCCTCGCCCTGCTGGCTGACGACCTGCGGCGTGCCGGGCTGCAGCGGGTCAACGTCAGCCTCGACTCGCTACGACGCGACCGGTTCCTGGCGCTCACCAAGCGGGACCGGCTGGCCGAGGTGCTGGAGGGCATCGACGCCGCGGTAGCCGCGGGGCTGGCGCCGGTGAAGGTCAACTGCGTGCTCATGCGAGGCGTCAACGATGACGAGATCGTCGACTTCGCCACCTTCGGCCGGGAGCGGGGCGTCGCGATCCGTTTCATCGAGTACATGCCACTCGACGCCCAGGGCGCATGGCAGCCGGGCGCGGTGGTCAGCGCCGAGGAGGTCGTGGCCACCATCGGCGCAGTGTTCGACCTGAGCCCTGTCGACGTCCGGGGGCAGCAGCCCGCCGAGCGCTTCAGGTACCTCGACGGCGGGGGAGAGGTCGGTGTCATCGCCAGCGTGACGCGGCCCTTCTGCGGCGCCTGCGACCGGGTACGGCTCACAGCCGAAGGGGCGTTTCGAAACTGCCTGTTCGCGACACGCGAGACCGACCTGCGGGCCGTGCTGCGGTCGGGAGGCACTGACGACGACCTCGAGGAAGCCATCCGCGCCGATGTCGCCGGCAAGTGGGCGGGCCACGCCATCGGCCAGGTGGCCTTCGTCAAGCCGCCACGCTCGATGAGCCAGATCGGCGGCTGAGGCGGCCCGAGGCGGCGTCGACCTGCGGCACTAGACTCGCGGCGCGATGACGGACCGCGCCTTCACCCACCTCGACCCGCTGGGGCGCGCCCGGATGGTCGACGTCACGCCCAAGGAGCCCACCCACCGGCGGGCCATCGCCCGCTGCAAGGTCTTCATGAAGCCCGAGACGACGGCCATGGTGGCCAACAACGCGGTGACCAAGGGCGACGTGATGGCGGTGGCGCGGGTGGCCGGCATCCAGGCCGCGAAGCGAACGCCCGACCTCATTCCCCTGTGCCACCAGCTCACGATCGGGTCGGTGTACGTGAACTTCCACCTCGACGACGACTTCATCGAAGTCGAAAGCCAGGTGGAGACGGTCGATCGCACCGGCGTCGAGATGGAGGCGCTCCTCTCCTGCTCCGTCGCCGCGCTCACCATCTACGACATGTGCAAGTCGAGCGACCGGTCGATGACCATCGGCGAGGTCGCCCTGTGGGAAAAGACCGGGGGCCGCTCCGGCATCTGGCGCCGCGCGCCCGACACCGACGGCTCCGGCACCTCGTCGTTCTGACTCCTTTTGCTTGCTCACAGCAAGCAAAAGTGGCGAGAACGGTGGTCACCGTACTAAGACAGGCCCTGGCCGCCCACGGGTGGCCCCCCAACCATCCACCCGCGAGGGGGGACCTCGGGGGTAGCGTCGCCGAGCAAAGAAGGCAGGTCGAGGGGTTTTGGGTGTAATGGCACTGATCTTGCTCGCGGCAATCTGGGCAGCTTTCCTCCTTCCGCCGATCCTCAGGGCTCGGTCGGAGAACCGGCCGGCGGGTTCCATCAGTGACTTCCGCCGCCAACTCCGGGTCCTGGGCCGGACATCGCCGGCAGCGAGTGCCTTCGGAGCCCGTGGGCCAGCCAATCAAGCTGTTACCCGCCCCCTGTCGGTCGTTCGGCCGGTGACCCCCATGCCCCCCCGCCTCGGCGCCAGCCGGCGGGCGGTGAAGCGCCGGCGTGATGTCTTCTTCGGGCTCCTCGTCGTGATGGCGGGGTCGTTGCTGCTCGGTGCCCTCCCGCCGCTGCGGGTGCTGTGGGCCGTCCACCTCCTCGCCGACCTGCTCTTCGCCGGCTACGTAGCGGCGCTCATCTACCTGCGCAACGTGGCTGCCGAGCGGGAGATGAAGGTGCGCTTCTTGCCCACCGCCCCGGCGCCCGAGCCCGCCTTCCTGTACCGCCGCTCGGCGAACTAGCTGCGGGGCCAGCCTGGGCGCCTCAGGCCTCGGAGCCCGGCTGGCCGCGCTGGTCGAGCCGGTTCGAGAGGAGCTGGCGTCCGCCCACCGGGCTCGGGAGCAGGGCCTGGCCGCCTGCCGGCGCACCATCCGGGCAGCCGGCTTGTCCATCCGCGCCGTCCACCGCAACCAGCCCGACGAGGCAGCCGCTCGGCTCGCTGAAGCGGCGTCGGCCCTGGTCGAGGCCCAACAGGCGTTGGCGCCGCATCCGGCGGTGGCCTATGCCGGGTTCCTCCACGACGCCGAGAAAGAGCTTGCCGAAGCCGTGCTCGCTGCCGCGCTGATCGAGGGGACCCCGCTGCCCGGCCACGCCGAGGTGGGCGTCTCGGCGCCGGCCTGGCTCAACGGGCTGGCCGAGGCCGCTTCGGAGCTGCGCCGCTACCTGCTCGACCGCCTGCGGGCCGGCGAGCTGACAGAGGGCGAGCGCCTGCTCGCGGCGATGGACGATGTGTACGACCTCCTCGTCTCCGTCGACTTCCCGGACGCCATCACGGGGGGCCTGCGGCGCACCACGGATTCGCTGCGTGCGGTCCTGGAACGCACCCGCTCGGATCTCACCCTCACCCTCGTCCAGGCCCGGCTGCACCACGCCCTCGAGGTCCGCCGCCCCGAGGGTACGGGCTGAGCCCTCGGCTATCCTGAGCCGGCCCCGGGGGTGTAGCTCAGTTGGCAGAGCGCGACGTTCGCAATGTCGAGGCCGTGGGTTCGAATCCCATCACCTCCACCGCATTTCGCTCCGTTTCGCTGTTGCCGGTACTGCAACCTGCAAGCTGGGGAACGGATCGGACCCGGCGGGGGTCGTCGGAAGACGACATCCCCGCCCTTGCGCGTGCACGCCCTGACAAGCCTGCGTACACCGTGCGCTTGGCGATGAGAGTCAGCCCACCCCGACGCTGAGCAGGGTCGCCGCAGGGGTCACACGTCCACGTCGTAGAGCTGTCAGAGCGTGTCGTCGGGGAGCGCTCCTCCGGCCAAGTCGACCAAGCGGCCTCGGGCGCCGTAGAACGTGATGATGGGCATGCCTCGTCCACCAAGAGCCTCGTGCAGCCCACTGGCCTGTCGCCCGCCGCTGTCCCCGGGCGAGCACGAAGCCGCTCTCTGCCAAGCCGAACTCACGCGCCATGACCATGCCGTCGCCCGTCCCCACGGAGTTGACCCCGAGACGGCAGCGCCGACGAGCGACCAAGTGAGCCGGCTTCGTTGCCCGCGAGGGTCGGCAGGTCGCCGCCGTGCGTCGCGAGGCGTAGCCGGGTGAGGCCGCCGGCGTGGAGAGTGGGTTCGGGGGGAGCGCGACGCCTTGAAGGGGGTTCCCATGCCGTGGCGATGACGAGCGAGCAGGACCGGGTCACCGCTCGGCTGGTGTTGACGGCGCTCGCCTGCGCCCTCTTCGTGGGCCTGGCCGTCGTCTCCGAGGTCGTCACCAGTGGCGCCGCCAACTCGCCGGTGCCGTCATGGGCCGACGACGTCGTCCCTCTGGCCTGGCCGCAACCGCTGCGGGTGGTGTGGTGGTTGGCCACGGCGGCCGCCGCTTATGGCTTCCGGGCCTCGCTCCGTCGCCTCGGTTTGCCGCAGCATCCGGTCGTAGTCGTGTTGAGCGTGGCGCCCTTCGTCGTGTTCGCCGCCGGCGTCGCGACGGGCGCGCCCTGGGCGACCTGGCACTGAAGGGGCAGCCTCGTGAGCCGCAGACATCCGGTCGACCACTCCTCGAGCTTCACGGCTTCTTCTCGTCCTGGACCGCGGGGAATGATCGCCGGTGGGGCCGGGTTCCGCCCGGCACGAAAGGAGTGCAGATGCCGTTAGCCATCTGGAATGGGAGGGTCATCGCCGACAGCGTCGAGGTCGTCGACGGCTACCCCTACTTCCCCGCCCAGCCCGTCGACCGCCGCTACCTCCGCGACAGCGCCGACCGGTCGGTGTCCCCGTGGAAGGGCACGGCGGGTTACTACGACGTTGTCGTCGACGGAGAGGAGAACGGGCCGGCCGCTTGGCACTACCCGGACCTCAGCCCGCGCGCCGCACCGCTCGTGGGGGGGCGGATCGCCTTCTGGCGAGGCGTGAGGATCGAGCGTAGCGGCGACGTCACCGAAGGGCGGGGGTTGCTCGGCCGCCCCGCCAACCGCCTGCGGTGAGGCAACTAGACGGCGACGGCCCGTCGGCCGACCGGTTCTGTCGCGTCCGCTCGCTCACCGACGAACTGGCTTCTCCGCTGTCGGCGGAGGACCAGACCGTCCAGTCGATGCCGGATGTCAGCCCCACCAAGTGGCACCGCGGTCATACGAGCTGGTTCTTCGAAGAGTTCGTTCTTGCACGCTTTGGCGCCGGCTACGCGCCGTTCCACCCTGGGTACGGGTACCTCTTCAACTCCTACTACGAGACAGTCGGCCCCCGGCACGCCCGCAACGAGCGCGGCCTGCTGTCCCGGCCCGGCATCGCGGAAATCGCCACCTACCGAGCGGTGGTCGACCGGGCGATGCTTGAGCTGCTCGGCCAGCCGGTTGTCCCCGAGGCGGCGTGGCTGGTCGAGCTGGGCCTGCACCATGAGCAGCAGCACCAAGAACTGCTCCTCATGGACATCAAGCACGTCCTGTCCAAGAACCCACTTCGCCCCGCGTACCGACCGGCGCGTCGTCACGACCGGCGGATGCACGCACTGACGTGGCGGCAGGACCCTGGCGGGCTGATCGAGGTCGGCCACGACGGCGAGAGCTTCGCCTTCGACAACGAGCTCCCCCGTCACCCGGTCCACCTTCAGCCGTTCGCCCTCGCCTCGCGAACCGTGAGCTGCGGCGAATGGTTGGCCTTCGTCGACGACGGGGGCTACCGACGACCGGAGCTTTGGCTGTCGGACGGATGGGCCACTGTCCAGGCCGAGGGGTGGTTCGCCCCGCTCTACTGGCGACCGGACGGCGACAACTGGCGTGTGTTCACGTTGGCGGGCGAGCACGACGTCGACCGGGACGAGCCGGTGTGCCACGTGAGCTACTACGAAGCCGATGCCTACGCTCGCTGGGCTGGCGTCCGCCTCCCAACCGAGGCCGAATGGGAGCACGCCGTCACCGCCGATCCGCCACGGCACGACCGGTTCGACCTCGACGCGCTCCATCCCCGGCCGCCCCGCGGCGACGCCGTCTCCGACTCAGTCGGTGAGGTGTGGGAGTGGACGGCCTCGCCCTACACCGCCTACCCGGGGTTCCGCCCGGCGCCTGGCGGCGTCGGCGAGTACAACGGCAAGTTCATGGTGAACCAGCAGGTCCTGCGGGGCGGCGCCTGCGTCACCGCGCCTGGTCACGCCCGGCCCACCTACCGAAACTTCTTCCCGCCCGGCGCACGCTGGCCTTTCACGGGCGTCCGCCTCGCCCGGGACCGCTAGCCCGTGTCCACGACCCAGCTCACCGTGGATGTCCTGCTCACCCCCGACGACCGCCACCAGGGCCTCCTCGCGGACGCCCGCCGTGGCCTCACCAGCAGGCCCAAGTCGCTGTCCCCGGTGTGGTTCTACGACGAGCGCGGCAGCGCCCTGTTCGACGAAATCACCCGTCTGCCCGAGTACTACCTCACTCGCGCCGAGCGCCACCTGCTCCAAGCCCACGCAGGTGAGATCGTCGCTGCTGCCGGCGCCGACACGCTCGTCGAGCTGGGCTCGGGAACCTCCGACAAGACCCGCCTCCTGCTCGACGCTATGACCGCAACCGGCACGCTGCGGCGCTACGCGCCGCTCGACGTCAGCGAGGACACCCTGCGCGCCGCCGCTACGGCCATCGCGGGCGACTACGCCGGTGTGGAGGTGCACGCTGTGGTCGCCGACTTCCACCGCCACCTGGATGCGTTGCCTGCTGGCCGGCGGCGTCTCGTGGCCTTCCTGGGCAGCACGATCGGCAACCTCACCCCCGAGCAGCGGCGGCGCTTCCTGGTCGACCTCGACTGCTCGCTCACCTGCGACGACTACCTCCTGCTGGGCGTCGACCTCGTGAAGGACACCGGCCGCCTGCTTGCCGCCTACGACGACGCTCGCGGTGTCACCGCCGCGTTCAACCGCAACGCCCTGTGCGTCCTCAACCGGGTGCTGGATGCCACCTTCGATCCCGGCCGGTTCGACCACGTCGCCGTCTGGAACGCCGATGAACAGTGGATGGACATCCGCCTCCGGGCCGCGGCTGACCATGTCGTGGCCGTCGGCGCGCTCGACTTGGATGTCCGGTTCGAGCGGGGTGAGGATCTCCACACCGAGATCAGCGCCAAGTTCACCCCGGACCGAATCCTCGACGAGCTCACTGAGGCCGGTTTCGTCTCCGAAGGTACGTGGGGCGCCGGCGGGGACTTCCTGCTCGTGCTCGCCCGGCCCTACTGCTGAGGGCGACCGGCGTGAGGTACCGCAGGACTGGCCCCTCGTGGATCGACTGCCGCGCGCTCAGTGCTGCGAGTGCGGGAACTCGTCGAGCTTCAGGCGAGTGATCAGCTCGACGTTCTCCTCGCGTCGACGGCGCCCGACCGGCAGTCCAGTCGCGTCGACGACGCGGTTCATGACCTGGAAGTTGGCGGCGACCGCCGCGGCGTCGATCGCCGCTTCGAGGCCGATACGGGACGCGACGGCGTCGAGCCGACCGCGGTCTGGCTGGCGCTGCGAGACGGCTCGCCCGAGGGCGACGAGCTCACGGCCTCCGGGCAGCAGGGGGTCGGTTGACTGGTCCACGATGCCATCCAGGTTGACGGCTCGACCGGTCTCCCGGGCGCTCCAACTGAGCATCCCTGCGTGCGCGAGCGCTCAGTAGAAGCACTGGTTCTGGTGTGACACCGTCGCCGCCACGAGCTCCATCTGAGTCCGGTGCAGCCTCCGCCGCTGCCAGTCCGGGTCGCCCATCTCCGCCGGCGGCATGTAGAGGTGGTCGCACAGGTCGTTCATGGCCGCCATCGCAGCGGGGACGGCACCGAGAACGGACGGCGGGACCGGCATCGCCATAGATACCCAGGTGCGGTTGCGGCGCAGGTTCGCCGGTGGAGCGTCATGCGTGGCACCACCGGGCACACTCTCGGGCAGTGGGAGCAGGTCGCGGCCCAGGAGCCGCGTGAAGGTGTCGACGGCGACGACGCGCGCCACGATGCCGACCAGCTCGATGTAGCGGAGCTCGCCCAGCTCTTCAGAAACGCCCGCCACCCACGTCTCGGTCGTTGTGGCCGGCTCCGTAGCGATGTCCGCTCGATCGCGGACACCAGGTCGCCTCGGATGGGATCGTCACCCGGGTCGGGCACGACCGGAGCGTAGGCGGGGCAGTCGCTCCAAGCTGGCATTGGCTCCAGGCAGATGTGGTGCCCTGGCGTTCGGGAACGGCCGCCGACGGCGCTCGACTGACATGCTCGGTGGAGTACTCGGATCTCAGGGAGGAGCAACGTGCTGGACGAACACCAACAGCGACTGTGCGTAGAGAGCCCGTGGGACTTCAGTGACCTGCGGGCGATGGTGATCAACTGCACACTGAAGCCATCCCCGGCGCAGTCCCACACCCAAGGCCTCCTCGAGCGGTCGATGGCGGTCATGAACGGCAACGGCGTCACCATCGACGTGATTCGGGCAGTCGATCATGATCTTCCCCCAGGCGTGTACCCGGACATGCGGGACCACGGCTTCGCCAGCGATGACTGGCCCGCGCTCGTCGAGCGGGTGATGGCTGCCGACATCCTCGTCATCGGGACCCCGATATGGCTCGGTGAGAAGAGCTCGGTGTGCACGCGGGTCATCGAGCGCCTCTATGGCAACTCAGCAGAGCTCAACGAGGCAGGCCAGTACAAGTACTACGGCCGCGTTGGCGGCTGCGTCATCACCGGTAACGAGGACGGCGCCAAGCACTGTGCGATGAACATCCTCTACTCGCTGCAGCACCTCGGGTTCACGATCCCGCCCCAGGCCGACGCCGGATGGGTAGGCGAAGCCGGTCCCGGGCCGTCCTACCTCGACCCCGGCTCCGGAGGCCCTGCCAACGACTTCACCAACCGCAACGCCACCTTCATGGCCTGGAACCTGCTGCACCTCGCCCGGATGCTGAAGGACGCCGGAGGCCTTCCGGCACACGGTAACCAGCGTTCGGAGTGGGACGCCGGCCGCCGCTTCGACTTCGAAAACCCGGAGCACCGATGACGTTTCGGACCCGGCGGTCGTAGCGTTCAGCGGCCCTGCTTGCGCAGCTGACGGGCGCGGAGATCGTCGGGCCACCGGAACGGCATCGCCACGATCGTCCCGGCTGGGTGTGGTTCCGGAGCCTCGGCGAGCACGGCCCTCAGGACCGCGTCGTGCATGGCGTGGTCGCCGACGGCTCCCAGCGTCAGGCCGAACGGGTGGGCCACGAAGCAAGCCAGGGACGGTTTCACCAACCGGGTGATCCCAGGCACCTGGGTAATGGAAACGGTGGCGACGCCGGCCATGTCGAGCCCTCGTTGGAGCAGTCCGACCGACTGCTGGCAGACAGGTCAGGCCGGCACCAGCAGGGCCAGATGCGCCTCTTCGTCGACGATGCGCTCGACCGCGAGGGGGACCGCTCGCGTCAGCAGGCGCCGTCCATCGGGGACGAAGCCCATCGTCGAGATGGCTGTCGGGGCCACGGAGCCGATGAACCCAGCGTCTGCGAGGGCCCGGAGCCGGCGGACGGGGTACACGACGTCGGGGTCGTTCGCGGCGCGAGCGGTGTCGTAGCCGACGTGGGTGAGCTGGATCTCGGCGTCGATCGGCACGGCCAGCGCGTCACCACCAGCTCCCAATCCACGCGTGCCGGCTACGTGGACGCCGGCCGTGGACACGAGCGTCACCCGCGCCTCGGAGAGTGGGACCGGCAGCCGGTTTCTCGGCGACGGGTCGGGCGCCGGCACCCAGTCGAAGTCGGCAACTCCAACCACTTCGCGGACGTAGCTGCGCTCGACATCCGCAAATCCCTCGCTGTCGTCATCAATGACCGGCTGGAGCTCAGAACCCATCGGGTCCTCCTGCAGACCGACCGTGAAGGGGGCGCCCGGGCGGACGACGGCTCATGGTCGCGACACCGTCGGCCTCGGACGCAGTAGACGTGCTCCATCGACGGTCAGTCGCCAAAGTCCCTTGCGGCACCAGGAGAGCTTGCTGGTCTCGCTCTCAACGTTGCAGTCACCGCAGCGCATGCAACCTCCCTCGCATCATCTGG
>JAHWJQ010000089.1 GCA_019348305.1 Actinomycetota bacterium | reverse complement strand
GCGATACTGCGGGCCGCGGCACACGGCAACCTCAAGGTCATGTTCCCGATGGTCTCGGACGTCGAGGAGCTCGTGTCCGCGAGAAGGTTCCTGGCGGAATGCCGCGAAGAGCTAGAGAGCGAGGGCACCGGGACCGGCCCGGTGGAGGCCGGCGTGATGGTCGAGACCCCGGCGGCGGCGCTGTGCGCCGAAGAGCTGGCCCGGGCGGCGGACTTCTTCTCCATCGGGACGAACGACCTCACCCAGATGACCTTCGGGTTCTCCCGCGACGACGTCGAGGGTCGCATGATGACGGCCTACCTGGAACAGGGGCTGCTCAAGCGCAACCCCTTCGACACCCTCGATCAGGCCGGCGTCGGAGAGCTGGTGGAGGTTGCCGTGGCCAGGGGCCGCGAGGCCGCGCCAGGCATCAAGTTGGGAGTGTGCGGCGAGCACGGCGGAGACCCGCAGTCGATCGACTTCTTCTACCGGGCCGGGCTGGATTACGTGTCGTGCTCGCCGTTCCGGGTCCCCATCGCCCGCTTGGCCTCGGCCCAGGCCGTGCTGGGCGCCGGCGCTGAATCCACTGCCTAGAGCCCGGGCGGGCACCAGGTGAGGCCGGCCGACATCGCCGGCATGGTCGAGGTGGCCGACCCCCGGGTGAGCGCCGACGGCCAGCTGGTGGCTTACGTGGTGACGACGGTCGACCTCGAAGCCAACGACTACGTCAGCGGGCTGTGGGTGGCGTCCGTGAACGAGAAGTTCGCCCCCCGACCGGTGACGCCGGGCGATACCCGCGAGGAGCGGCCCCGGTGGTCGCCCGACGGAACCCGGCTGGCCTATGTCTGCCACCCCGCTGAGTCGGGGTGCACTTTGGCGGTACAACGGTGGCACGGCGACGCCGACGCCCAGCCGTTGCTGGAATGGCCGGAGGAGATCGAGGAGCTGGTCTGGACGCCGGACGGCCGACGGCTCGTCTTCAGCGCCCGGGAGAGAGACGAGGAGCGGTACGGCCCCGACAAGGACCGCGACCGCCCGCCGCGGCGGATCGACCGGCTCTCTTACCGCCTCGACAGCGTTGGCTGGACCCTCGACCGCCCCCGTCACGTGCTGTCCGTGGCGGTCGACGGTTCGGACTCAGGCCGCCCCTCGGCGCTCACGAGCGGCCCCTACCAGGACACCGAACTGGCCGTCTCGCCAGACGGGCAGTGGGTCGCCTTCTCGAGTGCCCGCACCGAGACCTGGGACACCGATCTCAGCTCCCACATCTACCGGGTCCCCTTGGCGGGCGGTGCGGAGCCGGAGCAGCTGACCTCAGGCAACACCACCCACTCCAAGCCGTCGTGGAGCGCGGACGGCAGGCACATCGCCTTCGTCTGGGGCGACCGCCACTCGATGATGCGCCACGGCCAGGTCGGCGTGATCACCAACGGCCGCGATCCCGGCGAGGAACGGTTGCTCACGACCGCGCTCGACCTGCACTGCGTCCCCTACCTGGCTCAGGCGCGCGACCCGGCCTGGGACGGAGACAGCCTGTTGTTCCAGGTGGACGAGGCGGGCAACGTGCCCGTCTACCGCGTCGGCATCGACGGCGAAGGGCCGCGACCGGTGATCAGCGGTGACCGCCAGGTCTCGGGTTTCGACGTCGCCGGCGGCACGGTCGCCTTCGCGGCCAGCGACGCGACGACGACTTCCGAGCTCTTCGTGGTGGTGGAGGGGGAGGAGCGCCGGCTCACCGATCACGGCTCGGGTTTCGCCGCGGCCCACCCGGGCTCGCGTCCTGAGCGGTTCGTGGCTGCGTCCCCCGACGCAAGCCTGGTGGAGGCCTGGGTGATGCGCCCGGCGGGCTTCGAGGAGGGGCGGCGCTACCCGACTCTGCTCAACATCCACGGAGGGCCCTTCAGCCAGTACGGCAACCGCTTCTTCGACGAGTTCCAGGTCCAAGCCGGCGCCCGCTACGCCGTGCTCTACTGCAACCCCCGCGGCTCATCCGGCTACAGCGAACGCTTCGCCCGTGGCATCCGGGGCCCCAAGGCGCAGGAGGATCCTGGTACCGGCTGGGGGGGCGCCGACTACGAGGACCTGATGGCTGTGCTCGAGGCGGCCTTGGCCCGCTTCGACTTCATCGACCCCCAACGCCTCGGGGTGCTGGGCGGTTCCTACGGCGGCTACATGGCCTCGTGGATGATCGGCCGGACGAACCGCTTCAAGGCGGCCTGCTCCGAGCGCGCCTGCAACAACCTGTTCACCTTCGCCCACACCTCCGACATCGGGACGTTCTTCCCGGCCGGCTACATCGGCTCCACTCACCTCGATGATCCCGAGGAGTTCCTGCGCCAGTCGCCCGTGACCTACTTCCGCGACATCGAGACCCCCCTTCTGATCCTGCACTCGGAGAACGACCTGAGGTGCCCCATCGAGCAGGCCGAGGATCTCTACGTCCGGCTCAAGATGACCGGCCGCGACGTCGAGTTCGTGCGGTTCCCCGGCGAGAGCCACGAGCTGTCACGCTCGGGCTCGCCCCGCCACCGGGTACAGCGGCTCGAACTGATCCTCGACTGGTTCGACCGCAAGCTCTAGGCCTGGCGGGGACACCCCGCCGCTGTCCGTCCCCGCTGCTACCGTCGCCTCGTCGTTCCGAACGAGCCGGTCTGGCTCCGCCTTGAGGAGCAAGAGCTTGGGCATCCTCGACGAGGACATCGAGCAGGTGCGCAGCGCCGCCGACTTCGTGCAGATCGTGAGCGAGGTCTCCCAGCTCCGCAAGGTTGGCCGGCGCTGGCAGGGGCTGTGCCCTTTCCACGCCGAGAAGAGCCCGTCGTTCAGCGTCAACGCAGAGGAGAAGCTCTACTACTGCTTCGGGTGCCAGGCGAGCGGCAACGTCTTCCGCTTCGTCCAGGAGACCCAGCACCTCGACTTCGCCGGTGCCGTGGAGTGGGTGGCGGCGAAGTACGGGATCGCCCTGCGCTACGACAACGAGCGGGTCGGGCGGGAGCGGGCCAGGAAGCAGGTGTTGACCGAGGCGATGGAGCGGGCGGTGGCGTGGTACCACGAGCGGCTCCTCACGGCGGCCGACGCCGGCGCCGCCCGTGGCTACCTTCGCTCCCGGGGCTACGACCGCCCCACCGTAGAGCGCTTTCGCATCGGCTGGGCCCCCGAGGAGTGGGACGCACTGGCCCGTACGCTTCGCGTTCGCACCGACGTCCTCGAAGAGACCGGACTCGGCTTCACCAACCGCATGGGTCGCCCCCAGGACAGCTTCCGGGGCCGGGTGATGTTCCCCATCTTCGACACCGCCGGCAAGCCGGTGGCTTTCGGCGGGCGCATCCTTCCCGGCGGCAACGGCCCCAAGTACAAGAACTCGGCGGAGACGAAGCTCTACTCCAAGAGCCGCACGCTCTATGCCCTCAACTGGGCCAAGGAGGAGGTCAGCCGCGTCGACGAGGTGATCGTGTGCGAGGGCTACACCGATGTCATCGCCTTCTTCTCCGCCGGCATGCCCCGTGCCGTCGCCACCTGCGGCACCGCCTTGGCCGACGAGCACTTCCGGATGCTCAAGAACTTCGCCACCCGCATCGTCTTGGCCTACGACGCCGACGCTGCCGGTCAGAACGCCGCCTCGCGCTTCTATGAGTGGGAGCAGAAGTACGAGGTCGATGTCGCCGTGCTGGCACTGCCGCCGGGTTCCGACCCGGGCGACATCGGCCGCGACGATCCGGAGGCGCTGGTGCAGGCGGTGAAGGAAGCGAAGCCGTTCCTCGAGTTCCGCCTCGACCGTGTGTTGAGCCGGGCCGACCTTCGCACCGCCGAAGGCCGAGCCCACGCGGCCGAAGAGGCCCTGGCGGTGATCGCCGAGCACCCCAGCGAGTTGGTGAGGGACCAGTACTTGATGCGGGTGGCCGATGCCTGCCGTATCGAGGCGCAGCGCCTCCGAGAGCACCTGACCTCGGGCACCAGCCGCGGGGCGGGCGCCAGGCTGGACCTCGACCGACGTTCCCAAGGCCGATCGCGTGCGATCGGAGGGCCGGAGATCGAAGCACTGCGCCTGGCCGTGCACCGCCCCGAGTCGGTAGCCCACCGTCTCGAGGATGTGCTGTTCGCCGATGAGGTTCACCTCGCAGCTTTTCGGGCGTTGTGCGAGGCCTCCCGGCTCGAAGAAGCGATCGCCGGTGCCCGACCCGAGGCCGCGGCGCTGCTGCAACGGCTTGCTGTCGAAGATGCCGAAGCCGACCCCGACGACGTGACGAAACTGCTCGTCGCGGCCGCTTCACAGCGGGCGATCCTGCGCCTGCAGGCCGAGGCGAGAGCGTCGCAGTCACCGACCGATTACGCCGCGACCATCGCGTGGCTCAAGCTCACCACCGAGCAGCTCTGGGAGGAGGAAACCAGCATCGGTGCCACCGGGCAGTTGGTAGCGTGGCTCGTGCAGTTCGAGAAGGAGGGGGGATGACGGCGCCCGAAGGAACAGCGGCTCCCGCGGTCCCTCCGGGCGTCCCCGCCGAAGCCTTTCGCACCCTTCTCGCCGCCGGACGAGCTCACGGCACCATCACCTCCGACGACCTCATGTGCGTGCTGAAGTCGGTGGAGCTCAGCCCCGAGCTCATCACCGACGTGGTCGACCAGGTGCAACAGCAGGGGATCGAGTACGTCGACGACACGCCCACGGTGGCCGAGGCCGAAGAGGCGGTGCGGGAGGCCGTCGCTGTGGTGGAGGCGGCAACCGCGGCGGCCGACGCCACGCCGGCGTCGGCCTCCCGCCCAGACCACGCGACCCGCATCTATGCCCGCCCCCGCAGCGCGCCCTCCAGCTTCGACGAAAGGGGGGGAGGCTCCAGCGACTTCGTCCGCATGTACATGCGTGACATCGGCAAGGTCCCTCTGCTCTCCGGCGAAGAGGAGGTCTCGTTGGCCGAGCGGGTCCGGGCAGGCCTGCATGCCAGCGAGCGGCTGAGGGAGCTGCGGGCACTCCACGGCGAGACCGCACCGGCGCAGCCCGAGTACGAGAAGCTACGACTACTGGTGGAAGACGGCGTGGCCGCCACCGAGGCGTTGATCAAGGCAAACCTGCGTCTGGTGGTGTCGATCGCCAAGCGCTACCGCAGCCGCCCGATGCAATTCCTCGACCTCATCCAAGAGGGGAACCTCGGGCTCATGAGGGCGGTTGAGAAGTTCGACCACACCAAAGGCTTCAAGTTCTCGACCTACGCCACCTGGTGGATCCGCCAGGCCATCACCCGCGCCATCGCCGACCAGGCCCGCACCATCCGCATCCCCGTCCACATGATGGAGACCATCAACAAGGTCGGACGGGTTCAGCGACAGATGGTGCAGGAGCTGGGCCGCGACCCCACCCTCGAGGAGCTGGCACAACGGTTGGACATGACCGAGGAGAGGGTGCGCGAGTGCCTTCGCATCGGCGAAGACACCATCAGCCTCGAACAGCGCGTCGGGGACGAGGAGGACTTCTCGCTGTCCGACGTGATCGAGGACAAAGAGGCTGTCGTCCCTGCCGATGCAGCGGCTCGCACCATGCTCAACGAGGCAGTCAAAGATGTGCTCGCTCAGCTGTCGCTCCGCGAGCAGGAGGTCATCCGGCTTCGCTTCGGTCTCGACGACGGCCAGATGCGGACCCTGGAGGAGGTCGGCCGCGAGTTCGGGGTGACCCGCGAGCGCATTCGCCAGATCGAGGCGAAGACCCTTGCCAAGTTGCGCCACCCCATCCGCAGCCAGCGCCTGCGCGACTACCTCGACGCCGAATAGCGCTCGGCGCCGCGCCGGCTACGGCTGGATGCGGGGGTCGGTGTAGGGCGACTCGACGTGGGGAGCCGAGCCGTTGCCGGTGCGCTGCTCGACCACGTCCTTGGCCTTTTCCACCCCGAGGTCGACCACTTCCTTGGCCTTGTCGGTGGCGACGTCGAAGGCCTCGGAGCGCTTGACCTTCCTGAACATCTGGTTGATCTGCTCGTGCCGTTCCGGCCCGGCCATGGTGCCGAGGTAGTAGCCGGCCCCGAAGCCGATGACGAGCCCTGCGCGGAATCTCATGGCGTTTGTCTACCCCGTCGGCGACCTCTTGAGAACAGAACGTAAGTTCGGTCGAATGAGAGGGTGGGATACCGGGGGAAGCTCGAGCAGCGGGAGCGGGCCCAAGGGCTTCGGGTCGAAGGATGGACCATGCCCGGCATCGCCGTAGAGCTCGGCGTGTAGCGGTCGTCGGTGTCGCTGTGGACGAGGGACGGGGAGTTCGTGGCCCGGCCGCCGGCGCAACCCCCGTGTACGGCGGCGCGGGCCGAACAAGCTGCAGCTCCGCAAGGCAGCATTCATCGAGCAGGCAGACCGCGAAGGCGTCGCTCGGCTCGGCCTTCTCGGCGAGCAGGCCTTCCTGGCGGCCGGTGTTGCCCTGTACGCGGGCGAGGGTGCCAAGCGCGACGGCGAGGTCGCTTTCGCCAACAGCGACTCGCACATGGTCGCCTTTTTCTGTTGCTGGTTGCGGCACTTCTTCGCCATCGACGAGCGGCGTTTGCAGATCGCGATCTACTTGCATGAAGGCTCGATCTCGAGGCAGCAGAGCAACACTGGTCACAGATCACGGGTGTTCCTCGGGCACAGTTCACCGCCGCCTATCGTGCCGTGCCAGACGCCGGGATCCGGCACAACAAGCACGAGTTCGGCTGCGTCCGGGTGCGCTACTCGTGCGCAACCGTGCACCGCATGATCATGGGGCTCGTGCGGGCGCTGCTATCGTCGCAATCTCCTTCCGGGGTGGCGCAATCGGCAGCGCAGTGCACTGTTAATGCAACGGTTCTGGGTTCGAGTCCCAGCCCCGGAGCTTCGGCGTTCGAGATGGACGATCCGACAGCGGGCCCGTAGCTCAGTGGTCAGAGCAGGGGACTCATAATCCTTTGGTCGCTGGTTCGATCCCAGCCGGGCCCACCGCCAGCCCGACGAAGGGACGTCCAGTCGGCGGGTAGGAGGTGGGGATGCCCGAGGAATTCACCGACCTTGAAGCCAAGATCCTCTCCGAGAGCCCGGCGGACACGCCGGTCGTGCTCGACCAGGAGTTGGACTACGACGCGCAGGCGCCCCACCATGGAGATCCGCACGCCCCAGATGAAGGTGAGGGGCCGACAGACGCCTGAGGCGGGAGCGAAAGAGGTCTCGTTGGTCAGAACGCGAATCGCCGTCGCCGCGATGGTCTCGCTCCTCGCCGTCACGGCCAGTCCGGCGGCGGGCCAAACCGGCTCCCCCGAAGCTCCGGGCGCCACCCCCCGGGCCGAATGCGGCCCCGGCTCCGATCCCGAGACCGGCCGCCAGGGGAGGGTGAGCAAGCAAGACGTCACCAGCGGGCGAGCGGCCCGCGGCTTCACCTGCAACACGCAAGTCGTCGCCAGCTACGGCGCCGGCGGCGGCTACAAGGTCGAGCGCTACGTCGACGGGGCCGGCCGCGAGTGCGCCTACTACGACACCACGTTGCTTTTTCCCAGAGACGCGGTGGCGGCCGGCGAGGAAGGCAGCGGCGTCTACGTCCTCGACATGTCCGACCCGGCGCGGCCGGTGCGCACCGCGTCGCTGGTGACGCCGGCCATGCAGTCCCCGCATGAGTCCATGAGCCTCAACAGCGCCCGGGGGTTGTTGGTCGCAGTGACGGCGAACCCGATCTTCTACCCCGGCGTGATCGACGTCTACGACCTCACGCAGGACTGCCGGCACCCTGTGCTCAAGTCGAGTGCCCCCATCGCCGGGCTGGGCCACGAGGGCGCCTTCGCTCCCGACGGGCGGACCTACTACTCCGCGTCGTTCGACTCCGGCGGCTACCTCCCCGGTGGCGTTCTCACCGCCGTCGACCTGTCGAACCCGTTGGTGCCGGTGTCGCGGTGGACGGGGAACTTCCCCTACCACGGTATTTCGGTGTGCGTCGAAGGGAACCGCGCCTACGTGGCCGACCGCTCCGGGCTGGGCATCCTCGATGTCAGCCAGTTCCAGGCTCGGGTGCTCAACCCCCAGGTCCGCGCCGTCGGCCGCCGGCCCAGGCCCACGCAGAGCACCCCGCAGATCACCATTCCCGTCACGATCGCCGGCCATCCCTTT
>JAHWJQ010000088.1 GCA_019348305.1 Actinomycetota bacterium | reverse complement strand
AGGCCTGTGCCACACTTCGTGCAGGACCTGAGTGGCGATGGAGCGGAAGTCGTCACCCCGCTGCACCTCCCACCGCCGCAGGCCCTCTGGACCGAAGCTCACCGCCGCGCCTCGCCGCCAAGCCCTTCGCCACCGAACACGCGGCCAGCCTAACGACGTGCGCCGCGGCGATGCGCGGCCCAGATCAGGTGCTACCACCCAGAGAAAGCCCTAGGATGCTCGCCCTGGGCGGCGTGGCCGAGTGGCTTAGGCAAGGGCCTGCAAAGCCCTGTACACCGGTTCGATTCCGGTCGCCGCCTCCAACTGTTTCCGGAGGTCACGAGGGGTTTCGGCGACTCGCCGGAGCCCCTCGATCGCGCCGAGGCCACGAAAAGGGCACAGAAAGGGCACGTGACTCGCGGCGCGTGGCGGCCGCTCATCCTCCACTCTTCCACCGTACCGACACGCCTCTGCCTCGGCTCTGCAGCAACCCGGCGGCCTGTAAGTCGACCGCCGCAGCCCGAGGACGAGGCCCATCACGCTTAGGCCGAGTCCTCGGCCCGGCCCGTCGTTCCTCTCGAGCGCCTCGAGGCGGAGGCTGAGGTCGAGGGCCTCGAGGCGGCTGGTTGCGTCGGGAGCGACGGCTGCGATGGCGTCTCGCTCGGCGCGTAGCTGCGCCAGGCGGACTACCTGGGCGGTGCGTCGAGCGAGATCCGGTCTACCTCGGTTGCCGGGTGCTGCCGGTTGGTCGACGTCGAGCGTCCAGCGCTGGCGGCGGTCCACGCTCCACTCGGCGGTGAGATCTTCGACGGCTTGGTCGGTGTCGTCGGCGGCGAGGTAGAGGTGGGTGGTGTCGCGGGCCCGGCTCATGGCGACGTAGGCGAGCTCTCGGCCGCCGCCGTCGGCGAAGACGTGCGCTCGGTCGACCGTGGCGCCTTGCGTGCGGTGCACGGTGACGGCGTACGCGTGGTCGAGGCGGTCGGCGGCTAGCTCTTCCCCGGTGAGCGTCTCGCTTCGGCCGTCCTCGAAGCGGACGGTGAGTGACTCGCCGGTGATGGCGGTGACTGTTCCTCGCGCGCTGGTGACGTAGCGGCCGTCGCCCGACGGGGCGAGGGTGACGATGCGGTCGCCGGCTGCGTAGTGCTTCCCGCCGGCTTCGAGTTCGGGGCCGACGACACCGCCGGTGGCGAGGAGGCGTTGACGGGCGCGCTCGTTGAGGTCGGCGACGTCACGGCGGCGCCAGGCGAGCAGGACGGCCTCGTGTCCGGCGCGTAGATCTGCTTCCCAGGCGGCGACGGCGGTGTCGAGGCACTCCTCCCGCGTCGGTGCGGTCACGAGGCGGTCGTTGTGCCGGTACCAGTCGACGGCGTCGGCGACGCTGCCGTTCCGAAGCTGCTCGAGCGTTTCTCGCTCATGGGGGCCGCTCTGGCGGATGTTCTCGTCGAGGACGTGGACGGCAGCCCCGTGCCGGCTGATGAGGGCTTCGAGGCCGCCGCCGGGCTCGACGGCGCCCAGTTGGAGGTGGTCGCCGATGACGACGGCCTTGGCGCCGGCAACGTCGACGGCGGCGAGGAGCTTGAGGAGGGCCTGGTCGTCGGCCATGCCGGCTTCGTCGATGAGGATGACGTTGCGGTCGTCGAGCGTGAGCTGGCCATGCTCGAGACGCCAGACGAGCGAAGCGATGGTGCGGCTGTCGACGCCCGCTTCGCTCTGGAGGGCGCGGGCGGCTTGGCCGCTGATGGCGGCGCCGAGGACGCGGTAGTTCTCGGTTTCGTAGGCGGCGCGCACTACCTCAAGGGCCGTGGTCTTGCCCGAGCCGGCGACGCCGACGACGACGTCGAGGCCCCGCCCGGAGGTGGCAACGCCCTCGGCTGCTCGGCGTTGCCCATCGGTGAGTGGCCGGCCGAGCGCTGCCTCCTTGGCCGCCACGGCCCGAGCAGCCGCGGCGTAGGACGCGGCTGGGGCGGTCTAGCGCTGGGCGAGCCGGTCGGCGACGGCTTCGACGGCGTGTTCGGTGGCGAGCACGGAAGCGGCAACCCACGCTCGACCTCGAGCGCCCGGCTGCCCGACGAGAGGAACAGCTTCCCGGTGTTGCACGACGGCGTTGACCAGGTGGTCGAGTTCGTCGGCTGGCCGGCCGTAGAGCATCGGGGCGGCGAGGCGGATGACGTCGGCTCTGGTGAAGGCCTTGCGCTTGGCGAGCGCCCCTCCGGGGTCGATGAGTTCGCGTGCGAGTTCGCCGCGCTCGCGGTCAGTGAGGCGGCGCAGCGGCTGGTGCTGGCGCTTGTTGACGAGGGCGAGGCGATGGTTGATCTTGCGGGTCGGCCAGTCGATGTCGTGCAGCTCGTCTAGCCACCTGACGATTGGGGACTCGGGTGACTCGGCGCTCTTGGGGTCGCGGCTGTTGTAGGCGGCGATGCGCCGGGCGCGGTGCGAGCGGAAGCCGGTCGACTCGAGGGCGATGTCGATCTGGGTCGACCGCTTTGAGAACTGCTCGGTGACGACTTCGGGGATGCCGGCAATGGCCCAGTGGTCGAGCTTGCCCAAGGGGACCGTGGTCGGGCGTGATGGCGTAGCCGAGCTCGACGGCCTTCTCGGCGGCGGCGAGCCGCCCGGCAAGGGTGGCGGCGTGGACGAGGTCGCGGAAGCCGGCGGTGTCGAGCGCCTTCCATCCGCCGCGGTCATCGAGCATCTCGGTGAGGTTGGCGATGAGCACGTGGTCGTGCGGTGCCGGGTCGCCGGCGCGGGAGGTGGCGTGGCGGGTGCGGGCCCACAGCAGGCCGGTGGTGTGGGTGCGGCGCTGGGCCTTGCCGGGCCCGCCGCCCTGGCGGGCGAACCAGGTGTCGAGGAAGGCGAGGGTGGCGTCGGTCTCGGCGTCGAGGATGGCGTGCATGTGCTCGGCCAGGCCGATGATGCCGAGCACGGCGACGGACTTGTGGGCTGCGACGACCAGCTCGATGCCGGGTCGGCGGGTGACGACCAGCCGTTCCCCCAGATGCGGGTCGCGGGCGCCGCCGTTTTCGTAGATGGCGTCGTAGTCCGCCTCGTCCACCGCGCCCTCCAGGCCCAGCCGGCCGGCGACGGAGCCGCCCCACTCGAGCGGGGTCTCACCGCGGGAGGCGTAGTAGCCGAGTGCCAGGCCTTCGTGGTCGTCGCCGCGGCCCAGCACGGTGGCGCGGTGGTACTCGACTGAGTCGAGTCTCATCATGCGGAACCAGGCCACCGCGCCTCCTGCCCGCAACCCCCGCAGGGGTTGCAATCGTGTTCGAGCAGTTGGCGTTATCGCTCAGTGAGCGGCCGATGTCGAGGGCTTGTTGATGGCCGTGCAGTGGCGGTAGCTGATGGTGCGCGCGGGTTGGTGGTGTTGTCGAGCGGTACGTGGTCGGCGCTGACCGTCGCCTCATGCGCGCGTCCATGAGTGAGCGGCGGTGCCTCACCGCGGCTCGAAGAAATTCTCGAGCAGGGCGAGAGGTTCGGGCGCGCTCCGCGGCTCTAGTAGGTGCCGCATCGCATCGGTCCGCGAGACTTCGGCTCAGTGGCCTAGTGGGACATCCTTGACATGAAGGAGACAACCGTGACCACGCCCATCGCGGCGAGCAGCGACGAGCTGCCGCCCCGGCTGCTCAACATCAAGGGCCTCGCCGACCACCTCGGCGTCGAGCCGCGGCACGTCCAGCGGCTCGTCACCGAGAAGCGCATCCCGTACATCAAGTGGGGCCACTACATCCGCTTCGACCCCGCCGAGATCCGGCGGTGGCTCGACGAGTACCGCCGCGGGTGTCGAGCGGCGGCGCTGAGCAGTTCCCTCGATCGGCTTGCGAGACT
Source organism: Actinomycetota bacterium (assembly GCA_019348305.1). The sequence goes on along the minus strand of JAHWJQ010000088.1, from coordinate 4,278 downwards.
TCGTAGCGTCGTCGGACATGGACGTGGGTGATTGCCGGGCAGGAGACAGCCAACGGTGACGCGTCCGCCCAGCCCGCGGCGTCGCAAGGTCCGCATGCTTCGCCCCGAAGGCGTACCCGACGACACGGCGTTGCTGATCCGGGCGACGCCCGCGTCGATCGACGAGGCGACCCTGGACATCGCTGAGGACGCGTTGGAGTCAGCGGCCGTGTACGACCTCGAGCGGCCCGGCGGCGGTCGGGTGGCGCTCTATGGCGTGTCGGTCTTCGCCCGCCGGCCTGGAGCATCGCCCGTGGAGGTCCTTCGGCGTTTCGCCTCGTCGCCCTACTACCTCGAGGCCACCGCTGGCTCCGTGCGAGTGGCGGGCTTCGACGTGCTGCCTACCGGCGCCAACCTGGATCACTTCGACGTGCTCCTCGTCGACGGCCGCGACCCAGACGATCCGCTCCTTCCGCTCACGGAGGTGCGCGCCGCCGCCGAGCGGCTCGTGGCGGTGTGCGGTGACCCGCGATTGAACCCGGCGTACCCTGGAGGCAGCCATGGCTGATCGACCAGCGAACCCCTGGTACGTGCGAGAGGTCGACGACGAGACCGTCGAGCGGCTCGCCGCCACCATCGACGCGCATCCGCGGGCGGTGGAGATGGGCGTCGACATCGTCGGTGACCCGCACCGCGAGGACGACGACGGCTACAACTGGACCCGCCTCCACTACGCGCGCAACGTCGCCGACGTCACGCCCGGCTCGGTGGTGGTCATGGGCAGCCGTGTCGGCACCTACCTGGCCAAGGTCGTCGCCTGGGACTTCGAGGTCAGCGACGACGACCCGATCGTCACCCTCAACCTGCTGCCCGTGACGCCAGACGCGGTGCAGCGGGCACTCGCTCGCAGCCGCACCCCGGCAGCCTGAACCGCCGGCACAGCCGGCCTCGCGGCCTTGCGCCGCCACACCACCTCAAGACCTGAGGAGTGGCCGTGGGCTCGATCGAGCGCACCCCGGCCGGCACCTGGAAGGCGCGCTACCGCGACCCCCAGGGCCGGTCACGGCGCAAGACCTTCAAGCGCAAGCGAGACGCCGAGATGTTCCTGGCGTCCGCCGACGTCGACATGCGAAGGGGGGAGTGGGTCGACCCCAACGCCGGGCGGATGCTGTTCTCCGACTGGGTCGAGGAGTGGCGCACCACCACCGTGCACCTGCGGGCTTCGACCGCCGACCGGTACGAACGCGACCTGCGACTTCACGTGCTGCCTCGCTTCGGCACGATGCGGCTCTCCGACATCACGCCTGGAGACGTCCGCGCCTGGCTCTCCGAGCTGACCGCCGCCGGCGCCGGCCCGAGTGCCGTGAACCGACGGTTCCGCGTGCTGCGCATGCTCATGAACGCCGCGGTCGACAACGAGCTCCTCGCCTGGGCGCCGACCAAGGGCGTCAAGCCCCCGCCCATCCCGAAGCAGGAGATGCGGTTCCTCTCCGCCGTCGAGGTGCGCGGGCTCGCCGAGGCGATCCATCCGTGGTTCCGCACCTGGGTCTACTTCGCCGCCTACACCGGGCTGCGGTGGAGCGAGATGCTCGGCCTCCGGCGCAAGGACATCGACCTGCTCCGCGGCCACGTCCGTGTCGAGCAACAGATCATCGAAGTCCGCTACAAGTTCCTCGGTTTCGGACCCGTCAAGACCGACGCCGGCCGCCGGACCGTCACCATGCCGAAGTTCCTCGTCGAGATGATGGAAGAGCAATTGGCCGAACGAGCTCAGCCCGGCAAGGGGCTGGTGTTCGTCAACACTGCAGGCAACTCACCGCACGCCAGCAGCTTCAACGGACAGACCTGGCGCCTCGCCAAGAAGCGCGCCGGCGGCGAGAACCTGCACTGGCACGACCTTCGCCACACCGCTGTCGCGCTTGCCATCGAGCAAGGCGCCCACGCCAAGGCCATCCAGGAGCGCATGGGCCACTCGAGCATCGCCGTCACCCTCGACCGCTACGGCCACCTCCTGCCGTCCATCGAGGAGCGCCTCGCGAGCGGACTCGACGAGGCGTACCGGTCCGCGCAGGTAGGGCCGAGCGCCAAGGGAACCGTCGTTACTCTGCACGGGGGTCGCGGCCGGTCCGACTGACCACCGCGCGTCGCAGGTGGACGAGATCGGTTGCGATCTGCAGATGGTCCACGTCGTTGAGGTGATCGACGAGCGGCGGTGAGATCTTCTCCGTCGTACAGATCGTCAAGAGCATGGAGTGAACGGCCCATGTGAGCAGTGGCGGCTGGGTCAGGAGCACGAGCGCTGGGCCGATGTTCACTGGATCGAGCAGGCAGACGGCTTCGTAGCGAATGCTCTCTCGTTGATCATGGAGAGCGAGCTCGATCAACCGCCCTGTCACGAGGTGTAAAGGTGCGTGAGCGACGTAGGTGCGGAGAGCCTCGTGGCCGCGGGTGCTCGCCACCTCGCCCGTCGAGATGAGCCGCCATGTCAGCTCCGCCACCTCGCTCGATTGTGGGACGTCGTGGAGGTAGTACACCGCGCTCTTCCTCACGAACGACACCGGATCATGGGCGAGACGAAGGAGCGGGTCCGTGTCGTTCCACGCTGCGAGGGCGCGGGCGCTCAGGTCGCGGACCGCAGCATCGGGATGGGTGACCAGGAACTCGCTCAACTCCACCCGTGCGTGTTCCGGCACCGCCGACCAGTCGTACCTGCGGAGGGCTTCGAACTTCGGCTGCCATGGGCTGTCGAAGTCGCTGAGCGATTCGATCAGCTCGCCGGTCGGCGGAGGGATGGGCGCTGGTGGGCGGCCGCTCCCGCTCGGGTGACTCCCGGGTTCTGGATGGAGGTCAGCATCGGTGAAGTCAAGTAGGTGCCAGACAGGGCGCATCCACGAGCGCAGCTCGTCCCGGGCGCCCACGTCGTCTGCATCGAGCAGCATCGTCAGGAAGGCGCCGCGCATTCGGTCGAACGACTGGCGGGCGGCAGCCAGTCGCTCGCCGTCGACCGATTCGGTCAGACCGTGGAGTACGGCGAGGGTCGCGCGCGACGGGTAGTACTCCAGCGTCTCGATCGCCGCGACCCCCACCTGCGCGTCCTCATCGGATGCAGCGTCGTGGAGGGCCGACTCGGCCGCGACCGGTTCGTCCCACAGCAAAGTCCTTGCCGCCGCACGTCGGACTCCGTTCGAAGGATGCTCGAGGGCACGGATCTTCCACTGCTGCCATTCGGGTTCCTCGAACCCGAACTCGAGGCCCCAGATGGCTTGCTCGTGGAGCGGATGGGACGGGTCCCGGGACACCGGTCCGATGATGTCGACCTCAGTGCGCTCGGCCTCGATGAGAGCTTGTTTCTGGAGTTCGACATCTCCTGACGACCACCACCGTCGAAGCGCCCCTCCTTCAGGGCACAGGCCAGCGTCTGCGAGCGCATCGAGGGCGGAGCCACGCACTGCAGCATCGAGGCGCACGTCCTCGGCGATCCCCACCAGTCTGTCCACTGACCGAGGATCTGCAAGGACCGAGAGTGCGTGGAGCACCTGGTCTCGTTCCGCGCTCGGCAGTCGTGGATCGGTGAGGCGATCGATGAGCGCGAAGGTCGCGGAGCGGTCCTGCTCAGCAACGATGCGTTCGAGCTCCTCGACTTCCCACGCATCCATGTCTTGATGATGGCGGCTGCTCGACCTGCCTGCTTCGTACTTCCTGGAAAGGACGCCCGTGCGCCCGAGCGAGGGCACGAAAAGGGCACGCGGGGCACAGAAAGGGCACAGAACCGGGGCCTCTGAGGGCCACTCACGCGCATTGACGGGCACTAGAAATGGCCTCTGACCAGGGCCGTTCCGAACGACACCCATATAAGCAGCTTCCCCGCAGATGGTTCTGCAAAGCCCTGTACCCGGGTTCGATTCCCGGCGCCGCCTCCAGCGCCCTTGACGTGTCTATGGCAGGTCACGGGCCATTTTTGGTTTGTCCGTAGGACGCACTGACTTGCCGTTATGGCGTCGCCACAGCGGCGCGCGGCTCGGTAGCCGTTGTCGCTGTCACTTCGGGGCTGCCTGCTTCGGTTTGACGCCGCCGAGATCGAGGCGTGGCTCGATGAGGCGCGGCGTCCCCCTACGGTGGCCTGTTGGATGCTGTCGCAACGAAGCCGTCACCGAGGTAGTACCGGGAATCCTATTTTCCGACTGTATGATTGTCGTATGCGACGCACCAGGCTGCGGGCGAAGGGTCAGCTCACTCTTCCAGAGGAGATCCGCACTGCGGCGCGCCTCGAGGAGGGCGACCTGCTCGAAGCGGAGATCA
>JAHWJQ010000087.1 GCA_019348305.1 Actinomycetota bacterium | reverse complement strand
CGGGTCGCCACGTCATCGCCGCGCTCGCGTGCCAAGTGGCACAAACGATCGAAGGCAAACCTCTCGATCGCCGAGACACTGGGGCGCTGCCTGTGATCCTCGAACGCCCGAACGCCGCCCACCTCCTCGCCTGGGCACGTCTCCACGACCACTACCCAGCGCTCGAGCCACGTGCGGTCGTTCACCGCTTTCCTGCCCATTCCGGGGATGTGCGCGCACCGTAGAGGTGCAGAGAGATACCCAGAACAAAGATCAGAACACGTGTCGGTACATGGCACAGCCGCGGCAGACCTCCGGCGGCTGGTCAGTCAACAGCTGCGCCCGGAGGTCTCGCAGCGAGGTCCCGCCCCACACCGCGCCCATCCCCTCGTCAGCGTGGCCCACGGTGGCCCGATCGGCTCCCATGATCATGCAGCACGGCTGTATGGCGCCATCGTGCATCACGTAGGTGGAGCGCCAGGGCCAATCACACCCGGCCTCACCAGCGCGCCGCCGCTGCTCCTTTGGTTCGTTGTGGGGAAGGCGCAGCGTGACGCCCAGTTCGGCGGCGAGTTCGGACGCCTCGCCGAACGCCACCGCCGCCCTGCCGGCGCCGGCGTTCCAAAGCGCCTCGGCCGAGGTGTAGTCCCGGATCTCCTGGTAGCCGTCGTCTGCGGTCGTGTCGCTGAAGTCGTGGGACAGGTTCTGCACGCGCACGTCGTCGACGCCCCAGCCCGCCACTAGGCGGACCAGCGCCGGCAACTCCCCCACGTTCGACCGCTGGGCCACGAAAACGACCTGCACGTGGGGGCGCGAAGCGCCCCGCTGCTCTTTCTCTGCGATGAGGTCGACCACGTTGCGCGCCACGCGGTCGAGGTGAGCGCCGTCCCGGATGGCCTCGTAGGTCGCCGCCGTCGCGCCGTCCACCGATATGTGCAGCCAATCGAGCCCCGCGTCGATGAGCGCCCCCGCCCGGCCACGGGTGAGAAGGGTGGCATTGGTGTTGAAACCGACCTTCGCCCCCCGCTCGCTGGCGTACCGGACCATGGCGACGAGGTCCGGAGCGAGCAACGGCTCGCCCAGTCCCTGCAGGGTGACCCGCTCGAGATCGGGCAGTTCGTCGACCAGGCGGGTGAAGGTGGCGAGCGTCATGCTGCCCGTCACGCGGTCTACCGGGGGTCGGTAGCGCACGAGGCACATCCGGCAGCGAAGGTTGCAGGCCGCGGTCACCTCGACCTGCAGCTCCCTCGGCAGGCTCGTCACCTGGTCACGGCCAGGAAGGCTCCGTCGACGGCGTGAGGATCATTTCCCGCACCTCGAGGCCATGCGGTTGGGACAGCGCGAAGACGACCGCGGCGGCCACTGATTGGGGTGAGGCGAGCTTCGCGTCGGCACCGGGCTTGTACTCGGGGTCGCGGTTGTCGAAGAAGTGCGTCTGCATTCCCCCGGGGACGAGGAGCGTGACACCGACCTGTCCGCCGACCTCGAGCGCGAGCGCCCGGGTGAAGCCGACCACGCCGAACTTCGAGGCGCAGTAGGCGGTGGCGTCGGACAGCGCCCGGAGCCCGAGTGTGGAGGCCACCGTCACCACGCGCCCTTGTCTTTGGATCAACGAGGGGAGCGCGGCGCGCACCGTCGCGACCGTGCCGAGCAGGTTCACGGCAACCACCCGTTCCCACGCGTCGGGATTGACGTCGGCCAACTTTCCGCAGGCGTCGATGCCCGCCGCCGTCACCACGCCGTCGATGCCACCAACTCGCTCGGCCACGCCCCGAACCACCTCTTCGAGGGAGCGGGTGTCGCTCACGTCGATCTTTTCGAACTCGACGTCCTGGGAGGGTTCTTGCAGGTCGAGCACTACGGGTCGGCCGCCCGCTCCCAGCACTGCATCGACGACCGCCGCGCCAAGCCCCGAGGAGCCCCCGGTGACGATCACGGTTCCGATCTCAGGCGCCTCCACGGGCAGCCTCCTTCACTAGTCGGGATGTCGAGCGGCCCTCGAGGTAGGGGAGGACGACGGTCTGGCCGCCCCAACCGGTGAGGACCGACGCTTCCGGCAGAGTGGCCAACGAGTAGTCGCCGCCCTTGGCAAAGATGTCGGGTCGAAGCCGCTCGAGGGCGGCTATGGGCGTGTCCTCGTCGAAGACGTGGACGGCGTCGACGCAACCGAGGGCGAGCAGCACGGCAGCGCGGTCGTCCTGGCTCTGCAGCGGGCGAGTAGGCCCCTTCAGGCGGCGCACCGAGTCGTCGGAGTTCAACAGCACGACGAGGTAGTCGCCGAGGCGACGGGCCGCTTCGAGGACCGAGACGTGCCCGGCGTGCAGCAGGTCGAAGCACCCCCCGGTGGCGACGACGGTGCCGCCCGCGGCCTTGACCCGGCGGGCCGAGGCGAGGGTGTCGGAGTCGACGAGGTCGAGCGCCCGCAGGTCGGTCTCGGCGGCCACGAAGCGGAGGGCGCCGGCGCCGCCGGCGGCCACGAAGGACGTCGCCAGCCCGACGGCGGCGATGACCGCCTCGGAGGAAAGCGCGCCGTCGGCCAGGAACTGCGCGCAGGCCGAGGCAAAGCGGTCGCCGGCCCCGCAAGGATCACCCGCCGCAGTCTCCACCGCAGGTGCAACGAGCGGCGGCCCGTCGCCCTCGACCAGCAGTGCCCCCTGCGAGCCGAGGGTCACGGCAACGGCCCGTGCCTCCCAACTGGAGCGAAGGCGGCGGGCATTGACGGTGACCTCCGCCAGCGATGACGTGGGACCGCTCCCCGCCTCGGCGCGGTTGGGCGTGACGAGGCGCACGCCGGCGACAGGTGCCGCGCCTCGTGAGTGCGGATCCCACACCACCGGCCGGCGAAGAGCGGCTCGGCCGAGGTCTGCACGCGCCTCGGGCAGTGCCGTGACGCCGCGGCCGTAATCGGCGACAAGCACAGCCGGCGCGTCGCCGACCGCTCTTGCCGCGGCCGCGCTCCAAGCCCCGATGCGCCCGGCGACGCGCCCGCCGTAGTCGAGGCGCACGAGTGGGCGGCCATCGGCTCGCACCCGCACCTTTTCCGGGGTGGTGCCTTCGAGGCCGAGGTCGATCACGGCCACGCCGGCATATTCCAGCAGGCATCGCAGCGTCGACCCGCCGGCGTCGTCCGCCAGAGCGGTGATGAGCACGACTTCCCGGCCGTCGCGCGCGCTGAGCGCGGCGGCCAGCGCGGCCCCACCCGGTCGGGCCCTCTCGTCGATGTCGTCGACCACGGGAGCAGGCGCGTCGGGACAGAGGCGCTCGACGGTGCCGTCGAGGTCACGGTCGAGCAGGGCGTCGCCCACCACCACCAGCCGTTTCACGACGACGCCCCGACAGCTACGTCGAAGGCCGCACACAACAGGTGCACGGCAACCAGATGGCACTCCTGCACGGTGGCGACCGATGAGGGCTCCACAGCAACGGCGACGGCATCATCACAGCAGTCGGCCAGCGGGTTGGGCGCCGGCCCCGTCAGCGCCCAGGTGGTCATGGCGAGGCGCTTCGCGGCATCGACCGCGTGCAACACGTTCGGGCTCCTGCCCGAGGTCGACAGGGCGATCAGGACGTCCCCTCGCCTTCCGTGGGCCTCGACCTGGCGGGCGAACACACGCTCCACGCCGTAATCGTTGGCCACGGCAGTCATCGTCGAGGTCTCGGCGTGCAGGGCGATGGCGCTGTAGCCGCGGCGGTCGTCGCGGTAGCGGCCGACGAGCTCGGAGGTCAGGTGCTGGGCCTCGGCTGCACTCCCTCCGTTCCCGGCGGCGAGAAGCCGTGCACCACTGCCGAGCACCTCAGCGAGATGCAGCGCCCACCGCTCTATGCGCGGAACCTCGGCCTCGAAGGCGTCCAGGGTGCGCCGGAGCACCTCCAGGTGGCGCCCACCGGTGAGCAGAGCGGGGCCGCTCACGACCTCACGCCCCCGCGGACACCGTGGCGACTGCCGGCGAGCTTCCTGTAGGTCTCGGCTGTCAGCGACGCGACCCGCAGCCATCCGTAGCGGTTGCGGGCGCGAGCGGCGCCGGCCGCTCCCAGGGCTCTCATGACGTCGGGCGCGTCGAGCAGGTCGGTCAGAGCCTCAGCCAGCCGGGCCGGCTGGCGGGCGGGGACGAGGACACCGGTCACACCGTCGACGACGGTGTCGACGAGCCCACCGACGGCCGACGCCACCACCGGTACACCACACGCCATGGCCTCCAACGGAACGATCCCGAAAGGCTCGTACCACGGTACGCAGACCACGACATCAGCAGAGCGGAACAGCGCCGGCAGCTCACCCCGTCCGACGCGCCCTCGGAACTCCACCCGCTCGGCCACCCCGTACTCCTTGGCCAAGGCGGCCAGGCGCCGGTATTCCGGGTCGTCGACCAGCTCCGCTTTCGGGGCACCGCCGGCGATGAGCAAGTCGGTGTCGGGCACATCAGCCAGCGCCGTGATCACGTTGCCGATGCCCTTGCGCTCCACGAGCCGGCTCACGACGACGATGCGGCGCCGGCGGGGGTCTCGCTGCTCGACGGGACCCGATGGCGTGAACAGGTCGAGGTCGACGCCACAAGGGACGACGGACACGCGGGACGCTTCAGCACCCAAGCGCAGCAGCTCGAAGAGCTCGTCGGTACACGTGGCCACGATGTGGTCGACACGCCGCACGATCATCTCCTCCATGGCCAGGCGCTCGGACGGGCTGGTGTCCTTGGCCCCCTGATGGCGGCGCTTCACGACGCCGAGGGCGTGCAGCGTCTGCACTACGGGGATCCCGAGAGGCCGGGCGGCCTCGAGCGACGCCCACCCCGACATCCAGAAGTGAGCGTGCACGACATCGGGACGCTCGGTCTGCCAGCTGCGTTGGAGGTCGGCTGCGAAATCGCCCATGAACGGCAACAGGCAGTCCTTGGTCACCGGCCGGGGGGGGCCTGCGTCGACATGGTCGACCACCACGCCGGGGCACAGGTCGACTCGGCGGGGGAGGTCCGGTGTTTCGCGGCGGGTGTGCACCACCACCTCGTGGCCCAGTTGCGCCAACGCCTGGGCGAGCGCTGCGACGTGCACGTTCTGCCCGCCGGCGTCGACGCCGCCGAGCACCGCGAGCGGGCTGGCGTGCTCGGAGACCAGCGCGATTCTCACTTGTTCACCACCTCGTCGAAAACAGCGTCCCAGTCGGCCAGGAAGCGCGACAGCCCGTAGCGCCCCAGAGCGGCGGCACGAGCCGCCTTCCCGCGCACCCGCGCCTCCTCCTCGTCGTTCACGAGACGTCGCACCGCTTCGGCGAGCACATCGAGGCGGTTGGAGACGACACCGGCCTCGGCCGGCACGGCCTCGTGGGCCTCGGTCGTGGCCAGCGCCACGACGGGCATGCCCAGGTGCATGGCCTCGATCAGCGACAACCCGAGCGACGTCCAACGCATCGGGTGCACGTAGACGCGCCGGCGCGCCATCTCCTCGTGCAGACGGGCCTGGGGTAGGTCGGTCCCACCGAGCGGCTCGGTGACCATGCCGAACAGGTCGATCGGCACCTGCGCCCGGTCGCTCAGAGGGGCGAGCAGGTCGGTTCCGGTGACCCGGGCTCGTCTCAGGGGCTCGTTGATGACGACCACCATGCGGGCGAGCTCGCCGCTGTACCGGTACCCGGGGTCGACCACGCCGTGCTCCACCACCGTTGTCGGCGTGGACCCACAGTCCCAGAAGAGCTGGTTGAAGAAGGTGACGTGGGCGACGGTGAGGTCGGCGCGGTCAGCGGCAGGATGGCGGATCTCGTTGACGCGGCCCTGGGGAGCGTTGTGCTCGACGTAGACCGCGGGGACGTCGCGCCCAGGCCGGCGCCCGAGCCAGTCGTGGCACAGGTGGTCCAGCTCCTCCGGACGCTGGAGGATGACGACGTCGACGTCCGCCTCGGCTGCCTGGTCGGGCGTGACCTCGACGGCGTTGTCGGGCCAGGCGTAGGTGTCGGCCCGACCCCGACCGTGGGGCCCGCGATCGGGCAGCGTCGGGATGAGATAGGTGTGCCCGCCCTGGACCAGCGACGTCGTCCACGAGCCGTGGACGTGCCAGAGCAGGACCCTCATCCGACGGTGGCCTTGTTGGTCGTTCCACGGGGGCGCCGGAGGAGGAACGGGCCGATGGCCAGCACGTCAACGGGCGCCGAGCCGAAGCACTCGAGGGCGTCCCGGGGATCGTCGACCATCGGCCTACCCGCCGTGTTCAGGCTGGTGTTGATGACAACCGGCAGCCCGGTCCGCCGGGCGAAGCCGTCGAGGACTTGCGCCATCAGCGGTTCCTCCGTCCGATCCACGGTCTGAGCGCGGGAACTGCCGTCGACATGGACGGCGGCGGGGATGCGCTCGGCCCACTCCCGCCTCACTCCGTGGGTGAAGAGCATGTACGGGCTGGGGATCACGCCGTCGAAGATCTCGTGCGCCCGCTCGGCCAGGACCATCGGGGCGACGGGCCGGAACTGCTCGCGGCCCTTCACGTCGTTGAGGCGCTCGAGGTTGCGGCTGTAGCCGGGGTGGGCCAGCAGGCTGCGGTGGCCGAGGGCCCGCGGGCCGTACTCGCTGCGACCCTGGAACCAGGCCGCGATGCCGTCGTCGGCCAGCACCTGCGCAACCGCCTCGGCGATGCTGGGCGGGCGTTCGTAGGCAACCTGGGCGGTGGTCAACCACGCCTCGATGTCATCGTCGCTGAACCCCCGGCCCAGTGCCGCCGTCGCCATCGGCTGCGCCCGGTCGCCCAGCTTGGTGGCCACGTGGAGGGCGGCACCCAGTGCCGTGCCCGCGTCACCGGCCGCCGGCTGGCCCCAGACCTGTTCGAAGGGCCCCTCGGCCGCCAGCCGGGCGTTCGCCACACAGTTGAGCGCGACTCCGCCGGCCATGGTCAGGACCTTCTCTTGGGTCTCGCGGTGCAGCCAGCCGGCGAGATCGAGGAGGACCTCTTCGAGGCGGGCCTGAACGCTTGCCGCCAGGTCGGCGTGCTCGGGCATCCACTCGTCTCCGGCCCGCGCCGGCTTGGTGAAGCTGGTCCAGTCGACGCGGTCGACGCGGAAGCCGCCGTCCCCGGTGGCCGCCACCAGCTCACGGAACTCGGGGAGGAAGCTGGGCCGGCCGTAGGACGCCAGCGCCATCACCTTGTACTCGTCGCAGCTGCGGAGGAAGCCGAGGTGCTCGGTGACCTCTTCGTACATCAGCCCGAGGCTGTGGGGAAGTTCCTGTGCCCGGAGCACTTCGAGCTCACCGTGTCGGCTGTGGCCGGCCAGGTGGCTGGCCCGCTCACCCCGGCCGTCGAGGACGAGAACGGCGCTGTTGGCGAACGGGGCGGCTAGGTGGGCGCTCGCCGCGTGGGCGACATGGTGGGGGACGAACTCGACGGCGGCAGGGTCGAGCCCGGGCAGTGCAGTACGCAGAAAAAGGGGAGCCCGCTGGGCGAAGATCGTTCGGAGGCCCTCCCAGCCGTCCTCGTGCAGCTCAGCGCTGCGTGGGGCCGGGAGCGGGGCCAAAGCCGGGTCATAGGAGTAGGCCACGGCGTCGAGATCGTCGGCAGTGATCCCGGCGTGGTCCAGGCACCATCGAGCGGACAACTCGGGGAGCTCCCAGGTCGAGAAGGGGACCGGTCGCTTGCCGTGCTTGCGCCGGCTGAAGCGCTCCTCCTCGGCTGCGGCCACGATCTCGCCGTCGATGACCAGCGCCGAGGCGGGATCGTGGAACACCGCATTGATGCCCAACACCTTCACCAAGCCCGACTCCTTGTTCGTCCTCGTGCTCTGAACGGCCGGGCGCACGGGCGCGCCGAAACAGCGTCGAGCAGTAGCCGCGCGCTACCCCTGCTACTACTACTCCAAACCCTGGGCGTGAAGGAAGAAGCGCGTGCTGTGGTGGTTGTCGGGTCACGCGAGCGATCGAGAGCCTCTTCGCGCAGACGCTGCGCGAGTGGGAACGCGTCGTGGTCGACGACGGGTCGCGGGACCCGACTCGGGAGGCGGTAGCGCGGTACCTGGGGGATGCCCGCGTACGTTACGAGCGATTCCCGGTGAACCGGGGGATGGCGTGGATCCGCGATGCGTGCTCTTCGACAGTCAGCGGAGCGGCGGCGATAACTGTTTGGCGCACCCGACGGCGGGGGAATCAGCGAGTATGCCAAAGGAGAGCAAGCAGGATCTGCCCGGGACGATCCAGAGGTCGCCGGCCAAGGCGCAGCGGACCTTCGCAAAGACACTCGAGTCGGCGCACGAGACATACGACAGTGAGGAGGCGGCCCACCGAGCTGCCTACGCCTCGCTCAAGCACAGCTTCGAAAAGGTTGGCGACCATTGGGAGCCCAAGGAGCACAAGGGCCCCTCCGACGAGCGAGCCAAGCGGGGCCGTGATGGGGGCGGCGAGTCCGCCGGCGGGGTGGACGTCGAAGGCCACACCAAACAGG
>JAHWJQ010000086.1 GCA_019348305.1 Actinomycetota bacterium | reverse complement strand
AGTCGGATCATGCCGAGCCAGGTTAGGCCTCTAGCGGCTGGCCGTCGTCCCCGGCGCGGACCCGGCCTCCTCCAGCGCCTGGCGGAGCGCCTCCAGTTCGCCCACCACGCCCTCCACGTCTTCGGTCAGCGGTGCGAGCTGGCTGACGTCGCCGGCCTTGAGCGAGATCTCGACCGACCTCGCCACCGCCTCGTCCAGCTGGGCGTTGAGGAGGCGGAGCCGGTTGCCGGCGTCCTCGGCCACGTGTCGCAGCCGCTGGGCCGAAGCCAGCTGGGCTTCGATGGCCGCCTGGGTACGGGCCAAGGACGCGGCGGCGGCCTCGTTGCGGCGGGCACGCCGGCGCTCGTCCTGCACTTCTGCGAGCTCCCGGCGGATGCCCGGTTCGTCGAGGGAGCGCAGCGCGCCCACGAGGGAGTCGCCCTGACAGGCGATGCGCCAGCACTCGGCGACGCCGTCGCCGATGCGCCGGCCGATGGCCTGCAGCCGTTCCTGGACCGGGCCAGGCCGCGACCGCCTGACCACGTCGTCGAACCGCCGCTGGGCCTCCAGGGCGTCGGCCACGAACCGCCGCCAAGGCTCCTGCACCGCCATGGGGTCGATGCGCTCACCGCGCCGGCGGCGAGGCACGGCCAGGGCCACGCGGGTGGCCCATGCAGCCGCCCCGGCCAGCACCGCCAGGGGCCCGAGGCCACCGAGGATGCCCGCCGCGGTGCCGGCGCCGGCCAGGAGGATGGCCGAGGGCGACACCACCGCCTCGGCCACCGCCCGGGTCCTCACCCGCTCCGGCAGACGGCCGATCATGGCTAGAAGTTGGAGATGACGGCGGTGAAGACCTTGTTGATGCTCTCGGGGTCGCTGGCGTCGTAGCTGGCGGCGTTGGTCGCCTCGGCCAGGCGCTTCAGCACGTTCTTGTCGGCGTCGGCGCCGTAGGCGATGGTGAACAACCGGACCGGCTGGCTGGCCTGGCCCTCGGACCCGGCCCGGAGCTTGGCGATGGTGGCGTTCAGGTCGTTGAAGTCGTCCTCGTTGCGCCCGTCGGTGAGCAGCACCACGGCGTTGATCCGCTGGGGGTCGTACTGGGCCTTCATGAACTCCAACGAGGCGGTCGAGGTGGTGTAGAGCGGGGTTCCCTCGGTGGGGACGAGGCTGTTGATCCGGCTGGCGATGGTCTCGCGGTTCTGGGAGATCTCGCCGATGGGGACCAGGTCGAGGAAGTCCCGCGGCTCCTTGGGCGAGATGTTCGTGGAGAAGATCCGCAGGCCCACCTGGTCCTCGGGCTTGAACTGGGACAGTGCGTCGACCGAGGCCCTCTTGGCCAGGTCGAGCTTGGTCTCGCCGCCCTCGACCTCCTCGCCCATCGACCCCGACACGTCGATGACCAGCAGCACCCTGGCCGCCTTGCGCTGCTCGCCCCACTTGTCGAGCAGCCGGCTGAGGACCTCGGGAGCGGGGACACCGAGGGTCGTCTGCGGCTGGGCCGGGTCCACCCCGTTGGCCCGGACGATGGGCTCGGCTACCGCCACCGAGGGATTGCCGGGGCGGAAGCCGAACTCCAGCACCTTGCGCTGGTTCGCCGGCTGCTGGACGAAGGCCTCGAAGGCTCGAGCGCCGCTCTTCTGCTCGGGCCTCACCCAGTTGGCGTCGAGCACGAAGAAGGGGTTGTCGCTGAAGAGGGTGCCGTCCTTCGGGTACACGGCGACGAGTGGCACTCGGGGTTTGCGGGGCTGCTCCCCGGGGTCGAGGATGCCGTCGGGGTTGCCGGCGTTGTAGTCGAGAATGGACTTCTCCTCGACGGCGACGGCGGAGATGTAGGTGAGCCCCGCGCCGGCGCGGTCGTTGCGGTAGAGGCCGTTGAGGAAGGTGGGCGTGATGTCGCCGTAGTGCACCACCGAGGACTCGACGCCCCGCATGAACGCGTCCACCTCGGGACGGCCCAGGTCTTCGAGGGTGAGGTCGCTCTGTTTCCCGGTGGCCGCGTAGTACTGGGCGATGGTGGCGGAGAGGCCGCTGGTCGAGAAGTTGGGGTTGGTCTTGCCCAGCTTGAACGCGCCCCACTCGGGGTGCCCCTTGCTGGCCCAGCCCTCTGGGTTCCGGGCCAGGGCCAACAGGTCGGCGAAGCCGACGGGCGTCTCCGGATAGCCGAGAGCGTCGGCCATGGGCTTGGGCATGGCGATCACGAGGGGCGTGACCATGAACGGCTTGGCATCGGCCGGTGCCATCGGCTTGGCCCCCTTGGCCTGCAGCCGCTGGTTGAGGATGGCCCCCCAGGAACTGGCCGACGGTGACCAGATCACCGGCCGCGGCCCGTCGATGTCGGGGTTCGGCCAGCCTTCGGCCAGCAAGGTGGCGCCGGTCCCGGACGACGTCTTGTTCACCCGCACGAACGCACACGGTTCGGCGTCCTTGGCCGCGTCGCTGCCGTTGAACCGCTCGGCCAGTTCGGTCAACAGATCGAACTTCTCCGGCGACACCGCCATGTCGACCGCGGCGCAGCCCGACGGGAGGTCGCCGCCGGCGGCGCCGTCGGAGTCGACATCGACGTTGCACCCGCCGGCCGCCAGCGCGGTCACCGTCAACGCCACCAGCAGTCGCCGCTTCATTTCAACTGTTCCCGCAGAGCCAGTAGCACGCCCGGCGAGGGTAGCCCGTCGTCGCCCGTTCCCGGCCCCGCCCAGCCCGACGATCTGAGTGATCGGGCGGTCTCGGACTTGTCGAAGGAGCGCGGTAGTGGCCCGGCACTGGCCAAAATGGCATCGACGCTGGCAGCTGGCACGGGCGTCGCCACCGTCACCGGCGGAGGAGGGGTTCCAGCTGTTGCCCCCGTTGTGAGATAGACGGCGACGTCGGGCGCTGCGATCAAGAAGCGTTGGAGGTCCGTGGCGTTCCGGGCCCTCGCTTGGCCAACGCGAACCTCGAGGTTCCCCAGGAGGTCTTGCGCCTGGTCGAGATCGTTGCTCGCGTAGTTGGCCTGGTCGAACACGCCGGTCAGCACGGCGGCCCGTACGAACAGTCCGGGTGGGGCGTCGGCGGCATCGGCGGCCACCAGGAAGCGTTCGTCTCGGTTGACGGCTTCGGCGATGCACTTCCATGACAGGTCCGGGGCGCATGCCGGTGGGAGCCGGTCCTTCTTGGCCACCGCCACCACGGGCGTGCCCGCCAGGGCCTCGTGGTCGGTGAAGAGCGGGCCCTTGTTGGCGAGCTTCCTCGCCTCGTCAACCATCGCCGCCCAAGGGCCGGGAGCGAGCCATGCGACAAGCCCGGCTTCGGCCGGACCTCGTGCCGCTATCAGCCGGTCGGTGGTGTCACCAGCCGGCTCGATGACCGCGCCGGTGATGGAGTCGCAAACGGCTCCGAGCTCCGAGGCGCACACGACGACGCTGGCCTCGCTACCCCCGCCGGCGTTCCCGCCGGCCTCTCGGCTCGACCGGTAGGCGATGGCGCCGGCGACCATGGCCACGGCCACGACGAAGGCCAGGACCCGGGCGACCATCAGTCGGCCATGACCGCCTCCGCCGTCGGCACCGGGGCCGCCGGCGGGGGCACGACGTCTTCGGCCAGCAACTCCATGAGTTGTTCGTTGGTGGGCTCGGTGATCGCCACCAGCCGGCTGGCCTGGTGGGCCATGGCGGATTCGAACAGGTTGCGGGCCAGCCTGCCGTTGCCGAACCCCTTGTCCCGCGGCTGGCTCTGGAAGTACCGGCTGGCCGCCGCCTTGGCCTCCGCGCCACAGGTGTAGGACGACTTCTTGCACATCGACTCGAAGATGCTCACCAGCTCGTCATTGGTGTAGTCCGGGAAGTGGATGGTCTTGGGGAAGCGCGACCGCAGCCCCGGGTTCGACTCCACGAACTTGTGCATCTCGTCGGGGTAGCCGGCGGCCACCACCACGATGTCGTCGCGGTGGTCCTCGATCAGCTTGACCAGGGTGTCGGTGGCCTCCTGGCCGAAGTCCTTGTCGCCCCCCCGGGCCAGCGCGTACGCCTCGTCGATGAGCAGCACCCCCCCCAGCGCCGAGTCGAACACCTCCTTGACCTTGAGCGCGGTCTGGCCCACGTACCCGGCCACCAGCCCGGCCCTGTCCGTCTCCACCAGATGGCCCTTCTCCACCACCCGCAAGGTGCGGTAGATCTGAGCCAGCAGGCGCGCCACCGTGGTCTTGCCGGTTCCGGGGTTGCCGGTGAAGACGAGGTGGCGGCTCGACTCGACCACGGGCAAACCCCGGTCCTCCCGGAGCTTTTGCACCTGCAACAGGTTCGTCACGAGCTTCACCTCGGCCTTCACCGGCGCCAGGCCGATCAGCCCGTCCAGCTCCGCCAGCATCTCCTCGATGGGCCGAGCCGGCTCCTCGGGCGCGGGTGACCGCGCCGCGGCGGCATCGCTGGCCGGCGCGCCTGCGGCTCCACCGGGGCGGGGAAGGCCCCTGCGGTCGAGGGCGCGCAGCAACACGTTGCGGAAGCGCTCCACCGCCGCGAGCTCGCTCTCGCTGGCGACGGCGTCCAGCGCGCAGACGTTGTGGGCCAGCCGGATGGCGCGCTCGTAGTAGGTCCACGCATGGCGGGTGCGCTGGCGGCGGTCCGTCTCCACCAAGATGTCGAAGAGCAGTGAGGGAGCGGCCAACCAGCTGCGCTTTCCAGCCACCAGCTGGGCTTCCCGCACGTCGTCGGGCGTGGCGTAGGCCGGAAGGGACGGCAAGCGGGAGGCGAAGGCGCCGATCAACGCCCAGAGCTCGGCATCGGTGTGGCGCCCGTCGGCATCGACCACAGCGGCCACCAGGTTGAAGGCCTCGACGGTGACGTCCATCGGCGGCTTGTCGGGCGGCATCCCCGGCACGATGTCGTGCGCGATCTCGGCCAGCACCGGCGACAGGTCATCGATGAACCGGCGCACCGGTGCTTCCAGCAGATCGTGCATGTGCGCTGTCAGTTTGCCTGGCCCGACCGCCGGAGCCGGGCCACCGCCTGACGGGCGAGGGCCACCGCCATGCCCTCCACCTGCGACGGGGGGGACGCCGCTACTTCGAGCGTCACGTAGGACCGCCCGACCAGGACGTGCAGCGTGGCCGTCTCCTCGACGTAGATGGCCCTGTCGCCCAAGCCTGGCTCCTCTTTGGCTGCGGGGTGCCGGCCCCGGGCCGCCTCGAAGCGGGCGGCGGCGCTGAACCCGGTCCGGCGGACCTCGTCGGCCATGTCCGTCGTCCGCACCAGCTCCACCAGCACGGCCTTGGAGCCGTCGTGCGTGGCCCAAGCACAGCCGCTGCGCCCGGCCAGGGCGTCGGTGGCCGAGGACTGGCTGGCCGCTGGTTCGGCCACCGCTCCCTGGAGGATCTCCTCCACCTCGGTCTGGACGAGAAGTTCGCAGGCCGCCAGCCGCCGAGGCTTGCCCTCGGCATCACCGCACCCGCTCAGCACCAACCCGCAGAGGGTCAGCACCGACACCATCCGCAGCAAGGGGGCCGACGGCTGGCCTCGCGGGCGCCGGTACATTGAGGACATGGCGACCACGCAACTCAGCCTCCCAGACCTCGGCCGGCGAGCCAAGGCCGCCTCCAGGGCCCTCGCCCTTGCTCCCACTGCTGCCAAGGACCGCGCTCTCCACGAGGCGGCCGACCTTCTGCAGTCCCGGGGCGAGGAGATCCTCGAGGCCAACGGCGGCGACGTCGCCAGAGCCCAGGAGGGGGGGACGGCGCCGGCGGTGGTCGACCGGTTGCGCCTCGACGAGGGCCGGCTGGACGGCATGGCCGCCGGGCTGCGTGACATCGCCGCGTTGCGCGATCCGGTGGGCGAGCTGCTCGAGGGCTGGACCCGGCCCAACGGCATCCACATCGACCGCGTGCGGGTTCCTCTGGGCGTGGTCGGCATCATCTATGAGAACCGGCCCAACGTCACCAGCGACGCAGCCGGGCTCTGCCTCAAGTCCGGCAACGCCGCCTTCCTCCGGGGGTCGTCTGCCGCCGTCGACTCCAACCGCGCCATTGCCGCCGCGCTGAGAGAGGGCATCGCCAAGGCCGGGCTGCCCGAGGACTCGGTGGTGCTGGTGGAGGACACCTCCCGGCAGTCAGCAACGGAGTTCATGCGCTTGCGAGGGGTCATCGACTGCCTCATCCCTCGCGGCGGCCCTTCGCTCATCTCGGCGGTGCTCGAGCACGCCACCGTTCCCTACGTGATCGATGGCGACGGCAACTGCCACGTCTACGTCGACGCAGCAGCCGATCTGGACATGGCGGTGGCGTTGGTGCACAACGCGAAGATGTCGCGGCCGTCGGTCTGCAACGCGGCGGAGTCCCTGGTCGTGCACGAAGCGGTGGCAGAGCGCTTCTTGCCCATGGTGGCCACTGCGCTCGAGGGGGTCGAGCTGGTGGGCGACGAGACGGCCCGCCGCATCCTGCCGCGGATCGCCCCTGCGTCCGAGGAGGACTTCGGCCGCGAGTTCCTCGCCCTCAAGATGAGCGTGGCGGTGGTGGGTTCCCTGGACGACGCCATCGCCCATGTCAACCGGTTCGGCTCCGGCCACAGCGAGGCAATCGTCACCAGCGACCTCACCGCCGCCCGCCGGTTCAGCCGGGAGGTGGACGCCGCGGCGGTAGTGGTGAACGCCTCCACCCGCTTCGTCGACGGCGGGGAGTTCGGCTTCGGCGCCGAGATCGGCATCTCCACCCAAAAGCTCCACGCCCGGGGCCCGATGGGGCTGCGCGAGCTCACCACCACCAAGTACGTCGTCCACGGTGACGGCCAGGTCAGGGTCTAAAAACTAGACCGGGCGGTCAAGGTGCGGCGGTAGGCTGTCCCGATGTCCGTGGCCACCACCCCGCCTTGGCGCTTCGACTCGGTGGCCGCGGTGCGCGAGGGCCTGGAGGCGGTCGACTATCTCTCCGACGAGGGCATCGCCGGCGTGGTGTACCTGGCCGAGCGACTGGGCAAGCCCGTGCTGGTGGAGGGCCCGGCCGGCACCGGCAAGACCGAGCTGGCCAAGAGCACCGCCCGCATGACCGGAGCACGCCTCATCCGGCTGCAGTGCTACGAGGGCCTGGACGAGGCGAAGGCGCTCTATGAGTGGAACTACAAGAAGCAACTGCTCCGCATCCAGGCTCAGCGGGTGGCCGAGGAGGCCGGTGCCGGCAGCTGGACCGACATCGAGGAGGACATCTTCAGCGAGGACTTCCTCCTCACCCGCCCACTGCTCGAGGCCATCCGCTCAGCGGACCCCGTCGTGCTCCTGATCGACGAGGTCGACCGGGTGGAGGTGGAGACCGAGGCCCTGTTGCTCGAGGTGCTGTCGGACTACCAGGTCTCGATCCCCGAACTCGGCACTGTCGAGGCCACCCGCATCCCCCTGGTCTTTCTGACCTCCAACAACACCCGTGAGCTTTCGGAGGCGCTGAAACGGCGCTGCCTCTACCTCCACCTCGACTACCCGACCCTGGAGCGGGAGAAACAGATCGTCCTCACCCGGGTGCCCGACGTCTCCGACCATCTTGCCGACCAGATCGTGCGCATCGTGCGATCGATCAGAAGCCTGGAGCTGAAGAAGCACCCGTCGGTGTCCGAGACCATCGACTGGGCCCGGACCCTGGTGCTGCTGGGCCTCGACAACATCGATGCGGACCAGGCCAAACAGACCCTGCACATCCTGCTCAAGTACCAGTCCGACATCGCCAAGGCGGCCAAGGAGCTGAGCGTCAACGGCGCCCGCTGAGCGTTGGTGAGCGAGAGCAGATGATCAACCTGCTGGCCGGCTTCATCCACGAGCTGCGCAATGCGGGGCTGCCGGTCTCACTCACCGAGAACCTCGACGCCATGGAGGCGCTGCGCCACATCCCCCTCGAGGACCGGGAGGCATTCAAGTACGCGCTGGCCGCCACCCTGGTCAAGAACAACACGCACTGGAAGACCTTCGAGACGGTGTTCGAGGTCTACTTCTCGTTGCGCGGCCCCCATTACAAGATCACCGAGCTGAGCGAGGACGACCAGAAGGTGGCCGAGATGGTCAGCGAGATGCTGGGCCAGCGGGAGGGCAGCGGCGGCATGGAGGCGCTGTCAGCCGAGGAGCTGGCCGAGATGCTGTACCGGGCCCTGCACGAGGCGGACGAGGCGATGCTGCGAGCCATCGCCCGCCACGCGGTGCAGCGGTTCTCAGGCATGGAGCCGGGACGCCCGGTGGGCGGCACTTACTACCTGTACCGCACGCTGCGCAACCTCGACCTCGAGGGCGTGCTGGAGAAGCTGCTGGCCGAGGCCCAGGACGGCTCAGGTGGGCTGAGCGAGCTCGAAGAGCGACTGGTCCGAGACGAGTACGAGGACCGGATGGACAAGCTGCGCAAGGAGATCGAGGCCGAGATCCGCCGGCGCCTGGTAGCCGACCGGGGGGCGGAAGCGATGGCCAAGACGCTGCGCCGGCCGCTGCCCGAAGAGGTCGACTTCATGCACGCCTCACGGGAAGAACTGGCCATGCTG